>CAZBDS010000024.1:0-7044 GCA_964490735.1 uncultured Acutalibacter sp.
CAAAATGCTTCTCCATAATAACATCTCCTTATTTCAGATAAAAGAGTAATTTTATCAAAATATCCAGCTGTTTAATATTTGATTGACAATATCTCTTTCGCCTGATATAATAATATTGTCGAAAAAATGACATAAACATGATTGAACATCAATTCAATGGGGGTGCCAACAATGAGCAGACCAAAAGAAACTAAGTGCGATGAATGCGGTGCTTTCTGCCAGGGCTTTCGCGCACCAGATGGGCGAATTTTGTGCGCAGATTGTCTTTGGAAATTATGGGAACTCCGTCCAGATGAAGTGGAGAACGATTAGTCCTGTTTAGTAGCGCTACAACTGTGGCGCTACTTTTTATTGCAGATATACACAAAAGACTTATTTTACGCTGTCATAAAGTGAGACAACCGAAGATTCCCAACCCGATTTCTTCTTGCATCGTAGAACACGCCAAAGGCGTCCCCATCGCTATCTATATAGATTGTTTGCCGGTCGAGTGTATAGCGCTCACCAACCACAATCTGGCCTGGCATACTCTTCCGTTCAGAAATACAAATGACTGACATACAGGTGGCCAACGAAAACGGTAAGAAAAGTGAATTATCTCTCTCCATGGTTTCCTCCGTGTAAAAGATTTGTTTTATGCTATTTCCAATACTTTTGTAGCTTCTGGGAAAATTTTTGCAAAACCAGCGATAGCCGTAATAGCTGCATGTTCAAACTTGCGGTCAATGAGCCTGTCATAGTCCACAGCAATCCTGCCGCTTTGCACCATCTCCAATGCAAAACGATTGTCCAATCCAATTGCGGTCTTTTCTGACAATGCGTTGGTGCGGATCAACTTTGCTTCGCAAAAAGTAACTAAATTCCTGGAACTTTGAAAATCCAGTTCAACAATAGGATTTTGAGGCTTGGAGAAATCCATCATTTGAACTGCAACATCCGTTGAAACAATCATCGTGTTCATAGTATATGGTTCAAACTTGGAGCAGAGATCTGCCAAGGATGCGTAACTTAATTTGCCGTACAAAACGTCGGAGTTTTCAAAAAGAACATTCACCGCATCATCCATCTGGGTGTGAACTATATGAGATCCAATTTGACGCAGGATAACAGAGAATAAATCCAATTTCTGAAACCGAACGGACTTATAGCTACACGTCAATATCCGGCCATGCTTATGAAGATTTACCGAAGCATTATTATGATCCGTTTTATCAATGTCGGTTACTGATGTCACAACTCTATTCAGCAGACTTGATTCTTCCATGCCATGGTTCACCGCTCTGGATACATATTCCGGAAAAAGAATTGCGCTTTCTGATGTCCGAAAAAACTTCTCTACTGGATCGCTGTGTGTGCCTTTCACTTCGATATCAAAACGCTTGAGTTGTCGCTGAAATGCGTCCAGCCCCTCTAGGGGAGTTCCCCGATAATTTTCACTTGGGTCAAGGCTTTCCAGCACTTGAGTAAACGATTTGTTCGCATCACTGTACATTCCTTTCTCCAGCCTGACACTATCATATTTATATCTCAATGGTATAGTCTCCTTTAGTTACAAAAAAAGAAGAGGCCTATAACCCCTTCCGGTTTCTGACTGATTATATTGTGAACTCACCCGTCCAGGACTGTGCCTTGTCTGAAACACTCTGCTACATAGTCCCGGGGCTGATAGTAGAACGACGAGTTGTAGTCCGAAACCTCTTCTTCGATCCACGAAGAATAGACTTTGAGTAGCGTGTTTACCACATCGTCATCCTCCAATACATCCTCGATCAGCCGTGCGTATACCTTCCCGATTGTCCAGACATCCGGCACCAGGTATCGTGCTTGCGCCACGTTGTCGAAGTCTTCGCCGGCCAATTCAAACTCTTCAACAACATCATCGGCCACCTTTTCAATTGGCTCACAATGAAGAATATCCGCGTCTTTATAAATCGCTTCAACGCCTGCCTTGCCAAGGGCTTCCGCGACCTTTTGGCGCTTCAAATGAAGGGTCCTTCCAATCTGTTCGATAAGAGAACAGGTAAAGAACAGAGCGCTGTCATTTTTCTTGCACATTAACAACGTAGCCCCTTTCATATTTAAGCGCTGCCAACGCTTTTGCAGTGTGAAAACTAATCTGATGCGTTGGGTACTTAAATTTTGCCAACTCCCAAAATGCTGCTCGTGTGATTTCTCCGTCTAAAAAGCTCTGAACATAGTTGAATACGGCATCATCTGCCATTGGTCCCTCTACAACGTCATAGCTGTGAGGCACGCCGGAACGGCAGGCAGAAATGAAATCCAACCACTCATCCGACATTTCAGGAAACCTTTTAACTGACAAATCTAGGCTGTCGTCAAAGGAATAGACGTTCACAAATCCAGCGCGGCCAAACTTTGTTGCCCACCGTACAGCCTGTTGTTCCAGTTCGGTACAATAAAAGCCCCAGTAAAAATCCTTGTGATATTTTTGTATCCGAATTTCCGGGTATTCCACCTTGACCCGGCTTCCATGGTATAAAGTCTTCATATGTGCCTCCGCGTCTTTAACTTTGGACATAGTATAACCTATTCTTTTAAGAAGTGCAACAGCCCCGGTGTTTTCAGCCCTCCGCAAGTAACTCTTTGTGTTCCGTTAGGTAAACCGCGAAGTCGTACTCCGTTTTTCCAATTTTGTATCCGCTTCGATCCTTGAAAAGGAAGTATTCGGTCCTCGGCTTGCTTTGTTTCGGGTTCCACTTGCTACCGTACCAGCTGGCCACACCTTCCTCTTTCTCAGGGATATATCCGTCCTTTATCAGCGAGACTACAAATTCTCTGGTCTGCATGATTTTGCCGTTGAACCGAGTCATCTTTTCCATTTTGGTCTTTACCTTGCCAAATTTCAAAGGCGTCATGTTGTCCGCCCAGCCGTAATATTTTGCCTTCTCGGCTTCCAACTCGGCTTTTCTTTTGACTTCCAGCTCTTCTTCAACAGCTTCACGGACCAGCCTTCTTTCTTCCTGCTCCGCTCGTTCCTGCCGTGCGTAATACATCTGCCGCGATATAGCACACCTCTCAGCCAATGCCGGATCATATTGGCGGATAAATTCAATTTCGGCACCTCCAATGAAGCCTTTCATTTTGCAAATCTCCTCGAGCTTTTTCAGCTTTGAATCCAGGGAAATAAAACCATTGGCTTCTGCGTATCTCTTCACAGCTTCAACGGTGCACAGGTGGGGACTCCACGTGTTCATCAAACGAACTCCGTCATGGACATTATCAAAAAAGATGCACAGCTTAAACTGCACATCTCCATACTCGTCTGGCTCGTCTTTGGTTTTGTAAATTATTCCGTCCACCTGCTGAACTTCATACCAGTGGCGCACCGGAGTGTTTCCGCCCGGAGCGTACTCGATTATCCGGCGGCGCTCAAAAGGGGTGGTGAGTTTGTCTAGTGTCATTGTACTTCCTCCTTAGACTCTTTTATACTTTTCATCGTAAATCTCGGGTGTCAGATATGTCCATTTATCTTTCACCCAGTTGTAGGATATCGCGCAGTCCTCCACGTTATGCTCGGGGAAGTTGGGCTTGTAGGATGCGCCGTATCCGTCCCGGAACTGTGTAAAGTAAACATCATCACTCGCCCAGATTCCACCTCTTTCTCTGATGTTCTGTTTGAATGTGCCGAAAAATTCCCATAGACCGAACCTCCTCACTTCACCGAATTCAACTTCAGCTAAGGCCGTCAACAAAAGCCCATGCGAAATTGCGATTTGACAGAATCTCCCAAAGAATGGTGTCTACATACCATGGCGCAAATTTGTTATCGGGAACCGAGATGATCATTTCGATTTCCGAAACGGGCGGATGAAAATCCGGATCAAATTTTACCAGGACCGTTCTTTTTTCCATAGCGTGAGCTCCTTTCAGGCAGTAAAAAACCCGCCGAATGGCGGGTTGAGATTGAAGTATTCGCCCGCCCTCCTTGACTTATTACTTTAAGTTTGTTATTCTTTTAAAAAATAAAGGAGGGAACTGTTTATTCGTTACAACAAAAGATTTATGAGGCTGGTCAGCGAATTGGAATGGATTATTGGACGGGACTGCCTTAGCGATTATTGTGGAGAATACATAAGATACCCCTTGAATTTCTTTGACCGGGAAGATGATGCTCAATATAAAATCAGAGGAAAGATGGAATTTTCGTTAGATGAAGACGAGACCAAGAGGCTTTGCAGAGATGGGCTAGTCGATATTTATTACACATTTGGAATAAACAGACTTATGATTGCTGAGGGAATTGTGGAATCCTTAAATTTCTTAGAGAGGCGCTACGGCCTAAATTTCATTGAACTTGAAAAGAATATGAAGCTAGATCTAAAAAACATTAGACTCGGTATTGAGGGATGTCTGGGTCAGGAGTTGGCTCCAGAGGCTTTGCCTCGTGATTCTCCCTTCTTTTTTGTCTGGCTACCTCAACCCGCCGGGAAACTTCCTTCTCAATCCTTTTAACGCTGGCAGCCCTTGTCTCCTGGTATCTTTCCAATTTAGCCTTTATTTCTGGATTTTTGCAAAACGAGATAATCCTGATTTTTCCAAAAATATCAATCGGAGGCACAAAATAAGTGTGGTAAAATCCAAATTTTCGAATTGGTTTTATTGTAGCATACTTAATTGAGCGACTCTGGTTCAATCCTTCTTGAAGGCGATCCTTTTCAATTGCGACATTTGATAAAACCCGAATAATCTCATCATCGCTTGGCCTCCAGGGTTCAATGTGCCAGATATATTCCTGGATGATTTCCCAGTACTTGTCGTAGAAGGGGAAGTGCTCCCAAAGAAATGGCAAGCGTTCTTCGAGAACGAGCTTCCTGTCTTCGACGGCTTCTTCTTTTACCTCGTCTATCGTGAAATGTTTCCATTTCACCTTGAGATATTCAACTCCAAACACAGGGCTCTCTTTAACTTTTTCTTTTTCCCGGGCACAAACAGTGGGCACATTTTTTACCATACCCGGGCCTGAAAGAAAAGCTGAATCGCGTAGGTGCTCATAATGTCCAGAAATAAAAGAAGGAGGACAAGCTACCACAGGGAAATGCCAATCGTCTCTAAAATCTCCGGTGTAAACCCATTGATTATATAAAAGCTTACGACGACATAGTTCTACCACAGTTATATCATTTTGCCGTGCAATAGCATAATCGCTAACGCCGGTAGATATTTTTCCCGTACTGTCGTCCACTGGCAACCACCCCCAGGGATGCCCTCTCATGGAATGAGCAGAGAGATTTAAAGAGGGATTGTCCGGCGTGACATTCCCCAAGGTAATCATCTTTAACGATGCAGAAGTATTTATGAATGCATATTTATCGGTTCCATCAAACAAAGCAAAGTCCCTCTGCGGAATCGGCGGAATGATGTGCGGTAAAAGCTTACACAATCCGCCGATTCCGCTTATCAGGATCAAAGTTAATAAAAGCCACATGGTTCCTCCTGTGTGTCAATTTTGGCTAAATTATAGCCCCTACACCTTGGATTGTCAATGAGCGTTGCGGCTTGCCTGGGCAACCTTCTCATCCTGAACAGCAAAACAAGCATACCGGCCTTCTTCTTCATCAAATCTGAAGTGCTCGCATTCTGCGCAATTGCCTTCTCTCGTACAAATATAAGCCATATTGCCCTCCGTAATCTTCAAAAAATTATTGTACAGTCAAAACACATATTCTTTTGCCGACGGTTTCATCTTTGTCTGCAATTTCGCGAATCAGGTTGGAAATCTTGTCTACCATTTCCCGGTGGTAGGTGCTGCTTCTAACGCACTTTTCAACCTTATCCACCCACATTTCTTTTTCGGAGGTCAGACTTAGCGGCAAAGCACACGAAATACAAAAAGTAGAGGCTGATGCCGTTATCCGTTCTGGTTTTCGCACAGCTGCCTCCACTGCGTAGGTTTCAAAGTTGATATGTACCTCGCAAAGCACAAACTCTCCGTTCTTATCTTTTCCTCCGAGCAAGTAATTGCGAGCACACGGAATCCTGTACTTTATTTTCTCGGCGTGTTCGATGATTGCTTTGTATGCAGAATCCATTGTGAGACGATTTTTATCTGGATACGGTTTCAAGGGATCAAGGATATCCTCATCCTCTCGGAAAACGCCTGTCGCGCCATAAATCAGATCGTCGTTGATCTGGACAATTTTCTTAAAGTCTTCCCTTGAGACCGTCCATTCGTCTCCCTTGTATGCAACAAGCCTTCCGTCTGAAACAAAAGTGCAAAAATTGGTTCCGCATACTCCGATAATCACGCTCATTTTCTTCGCCTCACCACAGCTTAGTATGAGCACATTATACCACCTCTCTTTTGGTTCTACAATGTTTTCTTCCACTCAACCCAGGCATCGCAGCAAGAGCCCTCGCAATCATGGAGAGGGCAAAGGCTACAGTCATAAAATGATAAACAAAAATCTTCATAGTTCTTAGCGGTCAGCGCATCTTTCCACATTTGACGGTTTGCGCGCCCCCTCTCCGACGCTTCCAGCCAGTACGGATCATAGGCAAAGGCAATGTCGAACATTGGCTTGCCTGTTATCTGGTCCTTAAACTGCTCACAAAACATCGTTCTGTTATACCCATTGTCGTTGCACCACTTATCAATCACTCGTTTGGTGAGGGGCGTTGCGAACACGTAGAGGTCAGATTCGTGGTGGAACATTTGCTCTTCCGGGTATCCAGCGGCCAGAAGCCGTTCCATAAGAGTCATGATTTCGCCTCCTCGTCTAAAAAATGTTGTATGCGTCACTCTTATTCAACTTCCACAAATTCCCCATCTTCCAGGGTGTAGTAGGTATTCTCTTTGAGGATCTCTCCGTCTATAATGGCGGCTTTAATGGCTTTGATCGGATACGTGCTGCCATCCCAATCTCCTCGTTCCACCACGCAAATTGCGGACCCTTTAGACGCTTTAGCTTTACCAGAAATTCCTGCCGCAAGTGCGACGCAGGCCTTTCCCGTGGCAGAGGCGGCTCCCCGGTCTCCCGTGGCAGAGGCGGCTCCCTGGTATCCCGTGGCAGAGGCGGCTCCCTG
>CAZBDS010000024.1:7144-14123 GCA_964490735.1 uncultured Acutalibacter sp.
GGTCTCCCGTGGCAGAGGCGGCTCCCTGGTATCCCGTGGCAGAGGCGGCTCCCTGGCCTCCCGTGGCAGAGGCGGCTCCCCGGTCTCCCGTGGCATGTTTCGATTTTGACGGGACACAGCGTGATTTCGTATATTCAATAGCAGCCTTTACAAGTCCAGGAATTCCGATTTCAGTGCCAATCTTGATCTTCGTCGATACGGTTTTGATCTCATCGGATTTTACGTCTCCGCTCTGTTCAACCTCAAAATATCTGGATGTGTTCGGAGGATAAAACTCAAACACGGAGAGCGGATATTCGCAGGCGTGGAAGCCAGATTCGCAAAGGACGGCATTGGGTTCCTCATATTCTTTGCCGACTTCGTACTGGAATCCACGGCATTTCATGTCCTTATCCATGCCTTTATAGGCTATGATTTTTTTGTCATTCATTTAACAAAATTCCTTTCCTTTATGAATATTTGCTTTCTTTGGCAAAGTGGCCCCATTCATCATTCTCGTATGCCCTGAAATCACAATCAGTTCTTTCAAAATTCGCACTCCTGTAAATATTCACGCCTCGCGGCCCAGTATGCTTTCCTCTGCGACTCCGTGAAGCGAAGCTCGTTAAAGTACTGTTCCACCTCATCCTCTTCGTCTCCGTGATACTGAATGCCTCCAAACACGCTCAGCGTGTCGTAGTCTGCCTGCCAGTTGATTCCGTATTCGTGGTTGTTCATCTCATACTTAAATGCGGTTTTCCAATAGTCGAAATTGTCAGACATGGAGTTTTTTGTGGCCTCCAATTTGCGGAAAAGTTCCATGTGTTTCTTGACAAAATCGGCGTCGTCATAGTAGGCAAAACTGACCGGATCAAAAACCATCTTGGCGGTTTTTTCCTTGTATTCCTGCTCCTCCTGTTTCGTGTGAAAAATCTGAAACATTGAGACGTAATCCTTCTGCATCCCGTAGTAGTTGCGCAGATAGTATTCCTTACGGGAATACTCGTCATAATCCACCAGCGGCTCGGAGATCTCTTCCGGCGCGAAAAGAATGTTGTACATTTTTTTAATATACAGCGTCCGAAGCTCGTTTTGCGTTTTCTGAGGATGGTGAAGCTCGTAGTCATTGGCATAGTGGATGTGGCGTCCATTCAGGAATACAAGGCAGCTGTAGCCGAAATACCCGCCGAAATCCGCCAGATAAATCGTGTGGCCTTTTATATTCAGCGTTTCCAGGGCGATTGCAGCGGCTTTTTCCTCCGTCATTGCCTCGATATCGTATATCGCATACTCTTTCATCGTGTAAACCTCCTTTATCCCGCCATATCTTCTTGTAAAGCCGAAAAAAGGTCAACACCGAATTTCTCAGCGTTGGCCTTTACAAAGGTCTTCGTCCATTCGGGCTCGATACCCTTGATGTATGCAAGTTTTCCGCTGAGAACTTGCAAATCGTGGAGCTCCCATGAAATCTTGTTCTTCCGGTCCATCATATAGTTGTGAACCGCCACCTTAATGAGATCTTTCGTCTTGTGCCCAACGGTGATTTCGTTATCTTTGTTGATAATCACACCGAGCATATAATTCTTTCCCGCTCTCGAGTTGTAGTGGGTCTTTTCCTGGTTGAGAGAGAACGGGGCGTTCAAGCTATGTAAAACCTCAACGATGAACCGCTCAATCTCTTTGACATCGAACTCCACAAAACAGGAAATGTGGATATCGTCAGCGTATCTTGTGTACACGAATCGATCCGTGCCGGACCGGGAGTTGCGGTTCGGGAATTTTCTCAGCGCCGCCGCGACGATATGATCAAAGGGGATCATCATGAGGTTTGTCAGAAAGGGTGACAAAGGGGTCCCCTGGGGCAAACCGCCGTCCAAAAATCCCAGGCTCAACGCCGTTCTCAACACGTCCCCATTTCCGCGCTCGATGATTTCTGAGAACGGATAGATCCGCCCCAGCATATCCATCACAAAATCCAGTGTGGTGGAGCCGAAGAAGTCATGAAAATCGAAATGTCCAAACCAGTTCGAGCGGTTCGCCTGGTGTTTCTTTGCCGCATCCACGGTAGACCGGCCCTGCACATAGGCAAACGCAGACGTGTGATAGGGAACAAACCTGGACGAATTCAGGATTGCCACCAGCTCATAAAATGCCGCCATCAGCTCGGGGTTCGGGGCGTTTATGGTTCTAAATCCGCGCGTCCTCTTAGGAATAGAGAACGAATGGTAAAGGGCGTGCTTGTCCTCCACATCGAACAGGTTTTTGTGACGATAAATGAAATCCCGCAGCCGAGCGGTGATTTGAGCGCCGTTGCCGAGTTTCATGACGTTCCGGCTTGGTTTGATGAACATAGTAAACGATCCATTGGGATCGAACAGGTTAATTTTGGGAAGCTCATTGCCCTCAAATTCCATCAATTCTTCAAAGGTATACTCATGATATCTTTCCGGCTGAGGGATGGTGACGAAAACAGAGCCGTCCTTTTTTGAGTACGGCTCGTAAAAGCGCTTATAATCTTCCATTTCGTTTTTCCTTTCTAAGAGTCAATTTCTGCGTACTGAAAAGCATTCAATGCGACGCCGAAGCCCATGTGACATCTTCTTACCTCTTCTTACATGGGTGGTCTTGGACACGTGTCAACCTTCGAACCTTGGGTTCGATCACATATTACTGTGTTCTGTCGGGCGTTTTGCTACTTGATCGCCCTGTTTTGCCCGGAATGAGTGCCGACTGTCGTGCTGGCTGCCGATTTGGATCCAACCAGCTGGGACTCACTCCGTTCTCAAAAATTGGATTTCCTCATCGAGGAAACCACCTGTAATCAGGTTGTTCTACGCAGAATTATTCCACCGTTATCACGGTGTTTTCATTGCTTAAATCGAACGCGTTAACGAGCACAAGCTGCTTCAAATCATTCTTCAGCAGCAGATTCATAAAATTTACGACGGCCACGTTGCACACCATCCGAATGGTCGGCGCAACGCCGAACTCCACGCCGCAGGCGCTGACAGGAGTGTCCCGTTTGCCTTCTTCCTGGGTGAACTGCATTGTGCCGATCAAGCGCTTGCGTTGCTGGATTGAGTGCCAATCTGCCGCAAAGTGCTGGGCGTCATAAAGGCCGGTCCTGATATCAAATACGGCTTTTATAAAGGCGTTGTACTGATTCTTTTCGCAGATCTCCCGCCTCCGTTCGATGTTATCGACGGCCAGGAACACGTACCCGCCCAGCCCCTGACCGGTGTAACCCTCCGGGTGAAGGTGAATGTGTTTCTCGGCTTCGGGATTGATCTCCGTCATGATATCCTTGAGTGCTTCGACTTTCAGCCTACCGATATCCTTGTCTCGGAACATCTGGTTGGCGATATTTTTGGACTCCACCTTATCGAAATCGTACAGCTCAAAGTTTTTGAGCCCGTACCTAGCAAGGAGCTCGCCCAAGGTGGACCCGACTGAGCCACAACCAATAATGTGAATCTTGTCCCTAAATTCCGCAGGGTTAAAGAGCTCAAGAAATTTCGTGCAATCCACTTTCGCATTCCTCCTTTTCTTGCAGATATTCAGCCTCGATGGTTTCCAGATATGAGGGTTTGTAAGGAACCGCCAGATCGTGAGCATCTTTGAGAAAATTAAAAAGGCCAATCTGAGTCATTACTGCAATGCACTTGTTGGGGTATACCAGATGGTCTTCTGCGTCCACGATCATGGCGTAACATTCTCCGGATTTGTTCAAAATCAAAAAAATGTAGAAATCGCTGCCGGAGAGCTCATTGATATAGTTCAGCTGGTCTCTCTTGTCTGTTGTGGAAGGACGGCAGGAAAAGTTAACGTGACTGTGCCCCTGGAGGTGGATTGCATTATACCTTTCCTCTGACAGACTTTCCGCCCAAGCGGCCAAGTCTTCCGTATCCGTGCTTACGTTTCCCCCCGTTACCGTTTGGGGATAAACAATGATATCGTCAAGGTGGTACTCCCCTTTCCCTGTTTTGCGTGCAATCCCGTGCCAGGCGACCTCCGTCGAAAAATCCCTAACCAGCAGGCACATCTTTGCTTCCGCCCTCTCTGACACATAAAGGAATGCCGCTTCGTCCGATTTTTTATACTTCACTTTGCACCTCCCTGCTTCTGCGGATCCTATCCATCACTTCATCGAGCGTCAGAAGCTCTCCGGTCTCAGTATCTTTGTAAGAATTAAGCATTTTGTACGCAATCATCTCACTCACAGTCGAATCAAGCACTGTACTATCGCCTAAATTGAGGCTCATCGCGCACTCTCTGGCGGCATACAGAGCGCCATACAGATCTCCGTTCAGGGCGATGTCTGCAAACGTCTCCTCGAAACTGCCGGTACACCCATAGCTCGAGATATGCCTATTCGTCAGATACTGCCCAGTATATCTCCCCACACCGGACTTTAAGGGCTTTACGGAGTTCGGGGGAGAAATCGCAAAAGACGCTTCCACCATAATGTCAATCTTCCGGGAAATCCACACCCATTCCAAAAAAGTCTTTATGTCTCTTTTTTCATATGGCAGCTGGTAAAATCTTCCCTTTTCGGAGGCGATCATGTCTTCGATAAGAGAAGTTTCCACTCTGCACATTGGCACCAGAAACCTTACAAAAAGCCTGTCGTCATTAAGTTTATCAAATGTCGCCTCCGGCATTTCAGAAATGAAATCGAAGAGAGCTTTTTCATCGATTTCTGTCGGGGCTTTCTCTAAGGCCTCTACCATCAGCTTGATTGAATCAAGCTCACGAATTTTTTGGAATAAGTCCTCCCGATATTTTTCTACGACTTCCTGTATGGACATAAGTTTATCTTTTTTAATTTTCAGCATGGAGAAACGCCCTGATCTTAAAAAGTCCGCAATGTGCTGCGCCGCGAGTTTTAAACTTGCTCCAGATTCCGTGAACCATTTATCGAGCAACACATTAGCTTTACCGAGTTCGCCTTCCCCTTTGCTCAAAGTGGAAAAAAGCTCTTTTTCGAAGTCGCTCAAAGTACCTCTGGGAAATGCCTTGGGGCAGATTTTGGGAATTGCAGATAAGAACCTGCAACACCCTATTTCCTTAGGAAACTCGGCCAGCAATTCTCTACTGCTGATGCGATGAACCCGGGTGGAATTGCCACAATATTCGGGAAGCAAAGATGTCTCGTCAGCAAAGGACGGAGGGTCTGAGGTTCCATCAGAAACATAGACCATAGACATAGATTCTCGGCCAACGTTGACTCTAAGGGCGTGCCCCCTTTCAATGAAAATATAATCAAGAAGCTTTTTGACTACTTGATTGATTAGTGGTTGGTCCATAGAAATCCTCCTTTTCAATCTTGCAATCTGTGGGGTGCTGTGGGGATGACGACGGTGGCGTTAAATCGCATACAGTTCCTGGGTACCAAATCCTCTCTGCGTAGGAAGTTCTCTGGTTACACCGGATTTTTTTGATCAGTTGACGCCCATTTACCCTCCATTGAATCCGCGATGCCTTTGCTTGAGCCGGCTGCCATCTGGAGTCTCTCATCTCCACTCCCTATCAAAAATTTACTTCCAGCATCGCTGAAAGTTCTGAAAAATTCAGATATGCATTGCAAGATCCGCCTCTTTAGGCGTTTGTTTTACGGGCAATGGACACAATAGTACAGTGGTCCGTAATGCCCAGCTCGTCAAAGGTCATATTGAGCTCTTCCGGGCCCACCTCTGCGCCGCCAATCGTAACGGAATTGGTTGCCCAGTTCAAATTGTGGGCTTCCATAGCCTCTTTCACAATGGTGTCGCCGGAAACAACATCGGTCACGCGGCGGTTGCCGATAAAAGTGACGCTGATCATGATAATTCCTCCTTAAATTTCCACGTATTCGATGGCGGACTTGATGTTCTCATTTTCGCGCCGAATGTCCAGAAGCGCAGAAGTTACCTGTGTATCGACCTGTTTCAGGTTGAGCACTGCGCGCCCGATCTCCTTTTCCACCCACTTCTCAATGTCTTCGCGGCTCATGCCAGAGGCGGGGATCTCTACGTTCACAACCGCCCGCTGTTCGTCACCCGGGGTATCCGCGCCAAAAGAAATGCCATGCTGAGATACGCCTACGGAAGGGGCGTCAAGGAACACACGGAAGTACACCTCCGCGTCATCCCCGTAGATCCTTTCGAGGCAAAGAGCGCGGGGACAACGCTCCCGGACCAGCCGAAGCTCTTCCATGCTGTGATCAGACATCACCATTGCCACGTTTCCAACGACTTTACATTTTGCCATTCTTTTTTCCTCCTGTTGATTTGGTTCTGGGTTTGATTAGTTTTGATTTCAGAAAAAATCAAGCGTTACATACGATTACCTCCTTAAAAAATCTTGCAATCTGTGAGGGTGGTATTGCATCTACTAGGGTCGTCATTTGGGTTGTTTTACGCTCGCGTGAGTTTGGTCACTATCATCTCTGATATGTTGATGTCTTCTCTGGTTGGGTTTGTCAATACTAACTGCGAGGAAAGTTCCAGGCTGTGGGAAGGTAGCCCATTTCATTCACCGTCTCGTCGATTTCGTTTGCTATCTTCTGCAAGAGCCTCAGCTGCTGAAGGCCTGGACGGTCCCGTCTCCACTCCCTATCAAAAATTTACTTCCAGCATCGCTGAAAGTTCTGATGAATCAGATATGCATTGCAAGATTTTTTCATTTTTGAAAAGCTGGCGCTGTTTACTCGACGCCGGTGCTTCCGAATCCTCCGCGGTCTGTGCCGTCGAGGTGATCGGTCTCGCAGAAGGTGATTTTGCCCATGTTCCGGACGATCCGGAACTGGCAGATACGGGCACCTTCGGGAATCACGGTGTCTCTCATCGCAAGTGCGGGAAAGCCCCACACGTCATTATCGCCGCTGTAGGAATTGTCGATAATGCCCATGCTATTGACCTGAATCACTCCGAAGTTCTTAAATGTGGAACTCCGGGGCACAATATGCGCCTCATAATGATCAGGAAGCTGCATCGACACGCCGAGGGAAATGACTTTGTAT
>CAZBDS010000025.1:0-12568 GCA_964490735.1 uncultured Acutalibacter sp.
TATGACAATGGGAATGCCATAGGCGAAATGGTGCTGGTCCAGGGGTTCCGGATCGCTGAAAACGGAGAGCTCCTGCTTCCGGAAACTGCCGCTCCCGCCATGACAGTACCCGCGGCTCTGCTGCCCCGCTGCCCTCGGTGCGGCGCGCCCATGACTATGAACCTGCGGGCGGACGACACCTTTGTAGAGGACGGGGGCTGGCTGGAAGCCGCCGGCCGTTACAGGGATTTTGTGCAGGGCCATCAGACAGGGCGGGTGCTCTACCTGGAGCTGGGCGTGGGCATGAACACCCCGGGAATTATCAAGTATCCCTTCTGGCGGCTGACGGCGCAGAATAGGCGTGCGGTTTATGCGTGCGTCAATTACGGCGAAGCAGTCTCTCCCCGGGAAATCGGGGAACAGTCCATTTGTATCAAAGGGGATATTTCCGCGGTGCTGGAAAACCTGTGAGAACGGTCCCGCTCCCTTTGCGGCCCTGCCCTTTAACGGATTGACAGCCACAGGCTTATTGAAACGAAAGGGAGACGCTTTCAAAAAAGCGTCTCCTTTTCCGTTTTGGCTCTGCCGGAGGGATCAGGCCAGCGAGACTTTCAGCCGCAGCCTGCCGTTTTGATAGTCCGCTGTCAGGCTGCCGCCCATCTGTTCCGTCAGCACCCGGGCAATGGACAGCCCCAGGCCGGTGGAGCGCCGGGCTGTGTCCACGGTGTAAAACCGGTCGAACAGCCGCTCTACCAGCACCTCGCTGAGCTCCGGCGCGGAGTTTTCAAAAAAGATCTCGCCTTCTTCTGTCAGGCCGATTTCCAGATCCCCGCCGCTGTACTTCAGGGCGTTTTGCAGCAGATTTTCAAACACCCGGGCAAGGGCGGTGCGGTTTACGTGGCGGACTACCCGCCGGTTTGTCATGTGGATCTCCGGGGTGATGCTCTGCTGCTCTAGGGCCGCGCGCAGGCTGAGAATGCTTTCCTCCAGCACGGCTTTTACGTCCACGTCTTCGGCGGGGGCGTCATAGTCGGGAGAGGTGATCACCGAGTAGCGGAACAGCTCTTCGGTCAGGGCCTTCATGGCTTCCGTCCGGTTTTCGATGATGGAGAGATACCGGCTTACGGTCTCGCTTTTTTCCTCCTGCTTCAAGAGCTCCAGATAGCCGCTGATGGCCGTAAGGGGTGTGCGCAGATCGTGGGAAATGCCGGTAACGGCGTTTTTCAGCTCCGCGTCCCCCTGCACAAAGCGGTGGCGCTGCCGCCGTAGCTCTTTGAGCTGGATATTCAGGTCGTTTGCCAGCCTCCGCACGGTTTTGTCGCCGGTGGAGACGGAGAGAAGGGTGTTGGTGTCGCTTGTAAGCTTTTGGGCAAGATCACGCCGGATTTCCCCGACGGACTTTTTTATCCCGTACAGACGAAGGGCCAGTACTGACGCCGTCAAAGCCAGCACAGCGCAGAGCAAGATCAGCCAGAACACGAAACGCCCTCCTTTCCGAGAAAGAACAAATGATGGGTTTACTTAATATCCTTTTTGCGGAAGACCAGCAGCCCGCACAGGCTGCAAAGCACCGCCAGCACCACAGAACACAGTATTGCGGCAGCGGGGTTTGTCAGCTCCACATTGGACAAAAGCATCTGCTGTCCCAGGGGATTTGCCAGTAAAGCGGCGGTGAAGACCTGCCGTATGACCCCGCTGAGGTAGGCGGGATTGGGCTCGGGATCTGTTATCTCCATTCCGTTTTCGGTGAGCACAACGCCGCTCTGCATTTCCGGTTCGCTCAGTCCACTGTAAAAGTAGGAGGCGATGTAGAAAAGCCCCAGGAGCACCGCGAAGGAAACCACCACGGAAACAGCCCGGTTGGAAACGGCCATCTGCAGGGCGGTAAGCAGGGCGGTGACGGACAGGGCCGATACCAGGAAGACCGCCGAACACAGGGCGTAGCCGCCCCAGCCCATGGAAAAGCCGCCGAACTGAGTCAGGCCGAGCAGGCCTCCCAGCAGGATCGCCAGGGCCATCAGGAGAGAGGCGGCGGCAGAGGTGATGAGGCCCGCAAAGTAGACTGCCTCACGGCTGTGGCCCACGATCAGCTTGTTGCGGATCGTCCCGTCGCTGTATTCCGTCCCGAAAAACAGGGCGGAAAAGGCTCCGGTGAGAAAGCCCAGACAGGGAAGGATGGAAAAGTAGGCGCCGTCCATGGAAGTGTAGTCGCTTGGATGGGCCGCGGCCCGCCGCAAGAAGGCAAGCATATTGACGGCGGAAAAGGCGAAGGACAAGGCCATGCAGAGCCAGAAGAACTTATCCCGGCGCAGCCGGGCAAAGTAGGCGGACAGCAGGTTATGCACGGGCTCCACCCCCGATCAGGTTGATGTAGTAGTTCTCCAGGCTTTCTTCCCGCTCGGACATGGAGAGGATTTGACAGTTTTCCGAGGCCAGCCGCAGGGCCAGGTCGGTGACAGAAACCTGGCCGTACACGTCGGCCTTTGTTTCGGACCACACGGTGTATTCCAGGCCCAGGTCGTCCAGGGCCCGGCAGAGGGCCTTTGTGTCCGTCACCTCCAGCCGCACGCATTTCCGGCAGGCGGCTTCCAGCTCGGCGGCGCTGATCTCCTTTACGATCTGTCCGCCGTCGATAAAGCCGAAATGGGTGGCAAGCTTTGAAAGCTCGTCCAGGATATGGCTGGAAATGAGGAAGGTGATCTCCCGTTCCCGGTTCAGCTTTAAAATGAGCTCCCGGATCTCCACGATCCCCTGGGGGTCCAGGCCGTTGACCGGCTCGTCCAGAATGAGAAAATCCGGGCTGCCGCACAGGGCAATGGCAATGCCCAGCCGCTGTTTCATGCCCAGGGAAAAGTGCCGGGCCTTTTTCTTCCCGGCGTATTCCAGGCCCACCAGCCGCAGCAGTTCGGGAATGCCGTCGAAGGAGGGGAGGCCCAAAACCCGGTACTGTTCCTTCAGATTGTCCAGGGCGCTCATGTCCCCGTAAATGGAGGGGGTCTCCACCACCGCGCCGATCCGGCGGCGGGCGTTGCTGACCGACCGGCTCCGGCTGCTGGCGCCGTAAAGGCGGAACTCGCCTTCGGTGGGCTCCTGCAGGCCGCAGATCAGGCGGATCAGGGTGGTTTTTCCGGCGCCGTTTTTGCCTACAAAGCCGTAGATGGCGCCCTTGGGAATGTGCATGGAAAGGCCGCTTAAGGCCTTGTACCGGCCGTAGCTTTTGGACAAAGCCGCGGCCTCGAGAACGTATTCCATAAAACGCGTCTCCTTTCAAGTGATGGGCTGATTCTACACTTGAAAAGTAAAGAAACCGGTAAAGAAAAGGGTAAAGATTCGGTAAAGCTTTTATTTCAGCTGAAAGCCAATGCCCCAAACGGCTTCGATGTAATCCCTGCCGGCAGCGTCCCGCAGCTTTTTCCGCAGATTGCTCACGTGTATTTTCAACGAGCTCTCCGTACAGTCGGGAGTGTCCTCGCTGATGCGGTCCAGCAGCAGAGATTTCGAGACCACCTGGGTCCGGTTTTGCAGCAGGATCTTCAAAATGGCGTATTCGGTCCGGGTGAGCTTTACGTCTATGCCGCCTGCGATGACCCGGCGGCTGTCCGTCTCCAGCCGGAGATCCTGAAAGGTGAGGGTTCCTGCCTGCTGCGGGTTTCCGTAATTCTTCAAATGGGCCCCGATCCTGGCCACCAGCTCCCGAAGGGCGAAGGGCTTGGTCACATAGTCCACCGCGCCGCCTTCCAGCAGCTCCACCTTGTGGTCGATGTCGGCCTTGGCGCTCATCACGATCACCGGAAAGCCGGTAAGCTCCGGCAGCAGCTCTTCGCCGGAAAGGCCCGGCAGCATCAGGTCCAGTAAAATCAAGTCCGGTTTTTCCCGGGAAAGGAGCAGCTTTGCCTCCGTCCCCGAATAGGCCCGCAGGACCCCATAGCCCTCTGTCCGCAGGGCTTCCTCCAGCACGCTGCCGATGTGGGGATCGTCGTCGATGATCAGAATGGTCTTCATAGCAGTTTCACTTCCGCCCGAAAATAGTTATCCTGATTGTAGCGGATAGCGGGGGAAATTGCAACACCCCGCGGCAGTGGACAGGCGGGGGAAACTGTGCTAAAATAAACAATATATTTTCAGTCCGCCATTCCGTGAATATCAGGAGGTCGTTCTGTTATGATACAGCCAAAAGCGCTGAGCATCGTCAACGAGGTGCGCAAAGCCATTGTGGGAAAGGACACGGTCATCTGCAAGACTTTGATGGCCATTTTGGCCCAGGGCCACATTTTGCTGGAGGACAACCCCGGCGTGGGGAAGACCACTTTGGCGCTGGCCTTTTCCAGGGCCATGAGCCTCGCCTATAACCGGGTGCAGTTCACCCCGGAGGTCATGCCCGCCGACGTGGTGGGCTTCTCCGTGTACAACAAGGGGACGGGGGCCTTCGAATACCGTCCCGGCGCGGTGCTGTGCAACCTGTTTCTGGCCGACGAGATCAACCGCACCAGCGCCAAAACCCAAAGCGCCCTGCTGGAGGCCATGGAGGAAGGACAGGTCACGGTGGACGGCGTTTCCCACCAGCTGCCCCGGCCCTATACGGTCATCGCCACCCAAAACCCGGTGGGTTCCGCCGGCACCCAGCTGCTGCCGGAATCCCAGCTGGACCGCTTTATGATGCGCCTTTCCATCGGCTACCCCGCCCTGGACCAGGAGGTCAAGATCTTAAAGCAGACGGAGCACAGCCGCCCGGTGGATTCCCTGCAGCCTGCGGCCACCTTGGAAGACGTGATGGAAATGCAGCGGGAGACGGCTTCCGTATTCGTGTCGGACGAGCTGTACCTCTTTGTAGCCAAGCTCTGTGCCGCCACCAGGAAGCACCCCATGCTGCGAATGGGGGCCAGCCCCCGGGCAGGTGGCGCGCTGATCCGGGCCTGCCGGGCCTCGGCCTGGATGGCGGGCCGGGACTATGTGATCCCCGCCGACATTCAGCTGCTGTACTACGACGTGCTGGAGCACCGTGTTTCCCCCGATCCCCAGGCCAGGCTGGAGGGCCAGACCGCCCACAGCATTTTGGCGGACGTGGCAAAATCCGTTCCCGCGCCGAAGCTGGTGGACTGACATGATGGCAAAGAACCGGATCCGTTATGGGATCGTGCTGCTCTGCACCTTGATTTTTGCCCTCAGCTTCAACGGGTATCTTTCCCTGTACGCTTTTCTGGTAACCGCTTTTTTGCCGGTTCTTTCCCTGCTGCTGACCCTGCCGGCGGCGCTGAGCGTCCGGGTGGAGATGACCGTGGAGGCCCAAAGCGCCGGAAAGGGCCAGAAGGTCCCTTTGCGGCTCAGGCTGTACAGCCGGTCCCCCATTGCCGGGGGACGGGCCTGGGTAACGCTGGACGTGCGCAACACCCTGACGGGAGAAGAGCAGCGGGAACGGTTTGTCTTTACGCCCTGCAGGGGCGACCAAACGGTGGAGCAGCCCGTGTGCTCCCCGGCCTGCGGACAGGTGGTCTGCCGGCTGGCCCGGGGCCGTATCTGTGATTATCTGGGTTTATTTGTCCTGCCCTTTCGGCTGCCGGAGCAGCAACTGACCGTGCTGTTTTACCCCACGGTCCACCAGACGGTCCTTTTCGCCCAGCCCATGCCCATGCCGGAATCGGACGGGGACAAATATTCTCAAACCAAACCCGGAGACGACCCCACAGAGCTGTTCGGCCTGCGGGAATACCGGGAGGGGGACAAGCTTTCCCGGGTGCACTGGAAGCTTTCTCAGAAAACGGGCCAGACCCTGTATCGGGAACTGGGCCTGCCGGTGACGGACCGCACCCTGTTCTTGCTGGAATGGAATGGTTCCAGCCGGTCCGTTGATGCCGTTTTAGATGTGTTTTCCACCTTGTCCGGCTTTTTGGCCCGGCAGGAGATCGCCCACCGGGTGGGCTTTTGGAACGGCGTGGAAAAGCGTTTTGAGCTGCTGGAGATCGCCGGGGCGGAGGACCTTCGGCCCGTGCTGAGCGCCATGCTCATAAAGGGGCGCCGGGGACAGCTGCCTCCGCTAGAGGAGAGCATGCTGCCCACGGGCGTTTCCCATTTGCTGTACCTTTCCGCCCAGCCCGATCCCAATCTGACGGCGGCTTTGCGCCAGCAGATGCCCTCGGCCCGGTTCAGCGTGCTGGAGGTGGCGGAAGAGCCCCAGGCTTCCGTTCCGGAGGGGGCGGAGCTCACTGTAGTGCGGCCGGGGTCCATCGCCGGAGACCTGGAAGGCTTTACCCTGTGACACGCACGGATTTTCCGGGAAAGGAGGGCGCCTGTGCGGCAGACTGACAATGAAAAACCTATGGCCGGCCCCCTGCTGGGCAGGCCTGCCATTTTGCTGCCCGAAACGGGAAAAGCCTCTGTTTTCCTTTTTTACGCGGTGCTGCTTTTGCTGGGCGGCGCGGGAAGCATGGGCTGCTTTTTCACCGCCTTCGGGCTGAAAGTAAATCCCGTTCCCGTGGGGATCTCCCTGACGGTCTGCACCCTGCTCTGTACAGTGCGGTTCCGTCTGCCCCGGCGGGGCTGGTGTGTGGGCGCGCCTGCGGCGCTGCTTTGGGCCGTGCTGGTGTGGATCCATTTTGAGGACCTGGCGGAAGCCTTTAAGCGCATGGTCAATGTGATCTCGGCAGCCTATTCCGCCCGGCTGCAATCTCCGCTGCCCATCTTCTTGAACATGAGCTTTATCTTCCCCGACCGGGAAGAGTATCTTTTTACCCTGTTTGCGGTGTTGGTCCAGTTCCCCTTCTGTCTGTGCCTTTCCTGGATTTTGATACGGCACAAAAGCTCCTTGGGGGCCTTCTGCCTGACAGGGCTGCTGCTGTTATTTCCGCTGGCCTTTTCTATTCTGCCGGCTTCCTGGGCCCTGGGGCTTTTGGGGCTTTTCTGGGTCTTTCTGCTGCTGTCCGCTTCCAGCCTGCGGCAGCGGAAGCTTCTGTCGGAGGAGCAGCGCTGCTTTCACCTGACAAGCGCCGGCTTTGTGCGGGTCTCCACCCTGGCGCTGCTGCCCGCGGCGGCGGTGCTGATGCTTGTGGTGAGCCTGGCCTTTCCGGCGGAGGACTACAAGTTCTCCGAGACCGCCGAGGAGCTGCGCACCACCGCTGCCCAAAGGCTGCGGGATCTGCCCACCCTGTTCCGGAACGGCTCCGGCGGCGGAAACGTCAACCGGGTGGACCTGGCCGCCCTGGACGCCAGAGAATACACGGGAAAGACAGTCCTGCGGATCCGGCACCAGTGGGAGGACGAATGGGAGGACGCCCCGAAAAAGGAATATCTCAAGTCCTTTGTGGGCAGTGTGTATACGGGAACCAGCTGGGAGAAGCTTTCCCGGCAGGAGGCCCTAGAGGCGGAAGAAGCTCTGGGAGACGTGAAGGCCCAGACCCTGTACAGCTCCCTGTGTCTGGACGTGCCCGGCGACAGGTATGTTAAACCGGAGAACGCCTATCAGATCTCTGTCCGGCGGGAAAACCGGGAGGAAAGCCGGATGATCTGTTCTCCCTATGGGCTGAGACTGGGGGAAGGGGAATCCCTGCCCCAGGGGACCGACTGGCAGGACGACGGCTGTTTGCGTGCTTCCGGCTGGTTTTCCGGCCCGGAAAGCTATGATTTTACCGCCGTGCCTTTGTGGTCTACCCGTTATCTGCCGTTCCGTTTTGGGTCTGCCCTGGTAGACAGCACCCAGATCCCCGAAGGCGTGGTGATTATAGAAGGCGGGGTTCTTGGCGGCACGGAGAGCCTTACGGAGGAAGAAAAAAGCAATCTTCTGGAAATTCAAGATTATGTAAACCAATTAAATTGGGAATCGAGAGGGGACATCGGCTGGGACCGGACGCCCCTGCCGGAGCACCTGAAAGAGCTCTACACAGGCGGCGGACTGGACGTGCTGAATGCCGCCGAACGTTATACAGAGTTTGTCTACGACCACTATACACAGCTGCCCGAAGAGACCCGGGACTTTGCCCTGGAATATTTAAACCAGTACGGCATCGACAGCCCGGAGGGTGTGGACCGGTTCGCCATAGCCCGGGAGATCCAGTACATGCTGTATGCGAAATGCGAGTACACCCTGGCGCCCCCCGCCCTGCCCCAGGACGAGGACTTTGTGGAATATTTCCTGACGGAAAGCCGCCGGGGCTACTGCGTCCATTTTGCCACCGCCGGCGTGGTGCTGCTGCGGGCCCTGGGGATCCCAGCCCGGTTCGCGGACGGCTATGTGTCCCCGGTGAAAAAGGGGAGCTGGGTGAATGTGCCGGACCGCAACGCCCACGCCTGGGTGGAGATCTTTTTAAGCGGCTCGGGGTGGATCCCGGTGGAAATGACTCCCGCCGGGCCCGACGCTCCCGCCGCCTACGAGACCGCTGCGGCCCCGGAGGAACAGGGCCCCACGCCGGAGCCCACCCCCTCGGAGACCCCGCGGCCTGAGCGCAGGCCCGACGATCCGGGGCTGCAGCAGCCCCAGGCCACCCCGTCGCCCACGCCTCTTCCGGCCGGCCCCGGCCCCGGAAGCTTTCACGGCCCCGGGCAGGAACGAGAGCTCACCTGGCTCCGGTGGCTGCTTCCTCCGGGAATCCTGCTTCTGGCGGTGTTCCTGTTCTGGGCGGTCAGGGTCCTGCGGCTCCGTCTGCGGCGGAGGGCCTTTGCCCAGCCGGACCGCAACAAGGCTGCCTTGGCGCTCTATAGTCATATTTTAAAGCTGAGGCCCATTGCGGACGCCCAGCCCACGGGAATCAACCTGCCCGAGGACAGCCCCAGACTTTTGGCGCTGCAGGAGCTGGCATTAAAGGCCCGGTTCGGCCGGGACATGCTTTCCGAAGACGAACTGCGGGAGCTTTCCCGCTTTGCCGCCACGCTGCAGAAGCAGCTGAGCCGCACCCTGCCCCTGCCCGCGAAGCTCTGGTATAAATATATCCGGGCGCTGTTCTGAGGAAAGCTTTTAAAAGCAGCTTTCTTCTCAAATGATCATTGCCCTTTCTGCCCCGATGCTTTATCATATCTTAACAACCGGATTGGAGTGTGATTGAAATGACAAATAAGATCCCCGAGCTGCTGCGCAAGGCCGACGGCTCTCCCATCACCACCCGGGAGGAGTGGGAGCGGGAGCGTCCCCGGATCCGGGAGACGGTGTGCCGGGAGGAGTACGGCTTTCTGCCGCCGCCTCCGGACAGCGTTACCGTAAAAACGGAGGACTATCCCGCCTTTGTGCTGGCCGGCAAGGCCGCTGCCCAGGCCATCGATCTTACAATACAGGTGGGGGACAGAAGCTTTACCCTGCCGATCAAAGGGATCGTCCCCAAAACGGACAAGCCTCCTATGGCTTTCTTGTTTTTAAGCTTCGGCGCGGACAACTACTTTACCTCCCTGGTGCCCATGGAGGAGATCACCGATCGGGGCTTTGCGGTGTTCGTGGTGAATTACGGCGATCTTTCCACCGATGACGACGATTTTTCCAACGGCGTGTGCGCGCTGTTCCCCAACCTGGACCGGCAGAACGACAGCACCGCCTGCGGCAAGCTGGGCCTTTGGGCCTGGACGCTGAGCCGGGTGATGGACTACCTGCAGACCCGGGAGGACATCGACCGCAATAACATCGCGGTGGTGGGCCATTCCCGGCTGGGGAAGACCGCCCTGCTGACGGCGGCCATGGACGAGCGCTTTGCTTTTGCCGTCCCCGTCAATTCCGGAGCGGGCGGCGCGGCCATTTTCCACGGCAAGGTGGGGGAGCACATCGAGCACAGCGTGGGGAACACCCATTTCTGGTACTGCGGCAATTTCCGTAACTATGTGGGGAAGGACGACGAGCTTCCCTTTGACCAGCATTTCCTGCTGGGGCTGATTGCCCCCAGAAAGCTGTATGTGTGCAGCGCCCAGGCTGACCAGTGGGCCGACCCCGCTGCAGAGCTGCTGGGCTGCCGCATGGTCTCTCCCGTCTATGAGCTGTATGGGGAGAAGGGCTTTGAGGGCCCCGAGGGCGATCCGGAGCTGAACGCGGCCTATCACGGGGGCTGCGTGGGGTACCACGTCCGCCCGGGTGAGCACTATTTCGGCCGTTTCGACTGGCAGCAGATCATGGACTTTATGGACCGCCACCGGAACGTATAAATTTAAAAGTTATGTAAACTAAATGAAAAGCCCCGGCCTCCCGGTGAGCGCACAGCTCCCGGGGCCGGGGTTTTACTTTTGGTCTGTCTCAGAGGCCGGTCCGCCAGCGGAGCTCTTCCACGCGCTCTAAAGCGGCCCGTTCCAGAGCCGCCGGCTGGGGGGAGAAAAATTCCACCACCGGCCGGTTGTTTTTGATGTTCCAGATCCCTGCCACCCGGCCGTTTACGGCAATGGTGGGCAGGCAGATGCCGGACTTTAGGATCACAGCCTTTTTGTATTCCGGGGGCAGGGCGATGCTTCGGTCCGTGTAGGAGACCAGGTAGGGGTCGAAGCCGGACAGCAGGGTCAGCCGGGGGATCTCCCCCAGGTCGTCCGTTTCCTGATAGTAATAGACATTTCCCTCCCATTCCAGCCGGAAAAGGCCCTCCGGCTCCATAGAGGAAAGGATCTGGGTCAGTTCCTTGTTGAGGCCGAAGAACCAGGCGGCGTCCGCCAGGGTGGCGGGGCCGTAGGCCTGGAAAAACCGCCGGGCCAGTTGTGGCAGGGCCTCTTTTGGGGACAAGGTGGGCTCGGCGTCGATCAGGTCGAAATCCCGGCTGGTCAGGTCCCGGAAGGCTACCTTGCCATGGCGGGCCAGGTAGACGAAAATACCGCCCCAGGGGGAAAACAGGTGCTTTACGATTTCCGGGTCGTATTCGCCGGAAAAGATCAGGCGCATTTCTGCCCGGGAGAAGACGCCGTCCTCCATCAGTCCCAATACCCTTTCTCCGATCCGTTCCATCTCTTCCCGGCTCAGGCCGATCCAGCTCCAGGGGCCTTCGTCTCCGTGGAGAGCCAGCAGCAGCGGCAGTTCCTCGTACACCGCGCCGTGAAGGGTGCCCCGGTACAGCCAGGTCTTGGTCAGGGCGGTTTTCCAGCCGGTGAGGTCCGCCCCGCGAATGGCCGCGGAAAAGGCCACGTTCCGGTGGAACCAGCAGTGCATTCCCAAAAGATGGCTGGAAAGCGCCAAAAGGTCCGGGCAGCTTCTGGAAAGATAAAGGCCGTGCATGCGCCGGCGGATCAGCTGTTCGGCAACGCGGTCCATGAGTTTCCCTCCCTGGAATAAGATATGGTAGTAGTATACTACGATTTTTGACGGCAGGCAAGGCGGCAAGGCGCCGTTATTGACAAGCTTTGCGGCGGAGTGCTATAGTTAACGCAGTTCATAAATTTCGCCTTGGGCGGAACCGTCGAAAAGAGGGAGGGATCTTCGTGCGTATTGCCATGGTGGACGACCGGCAGGAGGATTCCTGCCTGGTGTCAAGCCTTGTGGAGGAATGGGCAGGGGAACGGGAGATCGGCCTGCAGGCGGAGGTGTTTTCCTCTGCGGAGGCTTTCCTGTTCCGTTTGGAGGAATGCAGGTTTGACATGCTGCTGCTGGATGTGGAAATGGGCGGCATGGACGGGGTCACCCTGGCGAAAAGGGTCCGTCGGGACGATGAGGTGGTGCAGATCGTCTTCATCACCGGCTACTCGGACTACATTGCCGAGGGCTATGAGGTGGCGGCCCTCCATTATCTGGTAAAGCCCGTGGACCGGGAAAAGCTTTTTTCCGTGCTGGACCGGGCGGCGGCAAAGCTGCGGCAGAACCAGCGGGTGCTGGATCTGACTGTTTCCGGCGAGCTGGTGCGCATTCCGCTGTTCGAGCTGAAATATCTGGAAGTGTTCCAGAATTACGTGACCCTTCACGCCGGGGAGACCTATACGGTCAAACGGCCCTTGAAGGACTTTGAACGGGAACTGGACAACCGGTTTTTCCGGGTGGGCCGGGGAATGATCGTC
This sequence comes from uncultured Acutalibacter sp., assembly GCA_964490735.1. GTDB lineage: Bacteria > Bacillota > Clostridia > Oscillospirales > Acutalibacteraceae > Acutalibacter. Next base: position 11,908 of record CAZBDS010000025.1, read on the forward strand.
AACCTGGAACACATTCGCCGGGTGAGCCGGAAGGAGATCGTCTTAAGCGGCGGAGAGGTGCTGCCCCTGCCCCGGGGCGCTTATGAATCGCTGAATCGGGCCATTATCGCCCACCCCTGAGGTGAACGCCATGTTGTTTGAAAAGCTGATCGACCGGCGGATCTCCGCCTATCAAAGGGAGCTGCTGGACACCCACTACCGGGAAGTGGAAAACATGTACCGGCAGATGCGGGGCTGGCGCCACGATTACCGCAGCCACATTCAGACCATGAAGGTCTATGCCGCCGAGGAAAATTTGGAGGCCCTGCGGGACTATCTCGATAAGCTGGACACGGACCTGAACACGGTGGACCTGGCCTTGAAAAGCGGAAATCCCATGGCAGACGCCATTTTGAACAGCAAGATCTCTTTGGCGAAGGCCCGGAACATTCAGGTGCGGGTAGACGCCCACATTCCCGTAAAGCTTTCCATGTCCGAGCTGGACCTCTGCTGCATTCTGGGAAACCTGTTTGACAATGCCCTGGAGGCAAGCATGGCCCTGCCCGAGGACCAACGCATGATCCGGGTGTACATGGACATGAAGGGCACCCAGCTCTACATCTCCTTCACCAATTTCACCGCCCTGGGCAAACAGGAAAAGCAGGGGGGCCGGTTCCGCTCC
>CAZBDS010000026.1:0-12171 GCA_964490735.1 uncultured Acutalibacter sp.
ATCTATAATGCCAGCTAACAACAAAATATCCGAGATCATATATAATAATATCAGCACTTTCTTTTTTGAAATGACTGGGAAAAAATTCATACCTGAAGATTATTCTTTTATCCACAATACACTTGTACTATCAAATGACGTTGCTGATATCGCAGACTATTTTTGTAAACTCATAGGCACAAAGGAAATACCATCTCCACTTGTAAATATTAGCACAACAGAGAACTATCAATACTATCCGCAAGACGGAAGTTGTGTTATTACAAAATACAACTCAAATGATGTTGACATTCCCTTATACAACGGAATCATGCTCGAATCCATTAAAATGTATGTATATTTGACACAAATTGTTAATTTAGAAATAACATCAGACACAAATAAGGTAATGCGCAACGATCTATATTTGGAAAATTTGTTTTTTGCTCCTCATGTTCCAATAGAAACCCATAATTTACTTAACTATGTATACAAAACAAACTCCTTTCAGCACCACAAAGAGGCAACAAGACTGAAAATTTCATATATGACAGCAGAAAATGACTCAAAGAAAAGTAGAAATGGTGTACTTCTTAACATTTTGTTATATATTGTTTCTCTGATAGGAGCGATTGACACCCTTGACACTTTGGAGAATCAGCTAAGCATACCGTTTGTATATAGTTTTAGTGTAGTGATTTTGATTTTCTTAATGCTGGGAATAATATGGGGAATTATTGAGTGGCGCCGAAACAAACGTTTCTAATTTGCGTCAGAACAATTTCTTCCAGCTCCTGTCTACACTGACCAGAAACAAATATAAAAGGGAGAGGTGCAGAGCCGTTCCCTCTTGTCACGGGTGTACCACACCCCAAACTGCAGTGCTTCTAATTGGCTGCCGAGTCCAATAAGGCACTTTCGCATTAGATACTAAAATACTATACGTCTGAATGGTCTTCCCATCTAAGCTCCAGTTTTTCAGATAGAATTGCGGAATATAATGATTTTTGTGTGTTATCCCCTGTTCCATAAAGTTCCCCACATTTTTCTTATCTATTAGCCAATCTTATTATACCACCAGATATACTATTTGACAATTTCCACTCCACTAGCTTTTTCAGCAAAAAAGAGTTACCCTCATAGTAAAAGGAGGGCAACACCATGAACAAAAGATACACCGCAGAACAAAAAGAGGCTTTGATCAATCAGTACTTGTCCGGCACAGCGATTTCCGTGATCCTCAGCGAAAGCTCTATCCCTCGCAGCACCTTCTATAATTGGTTGAAGGCGCATCGAGAGCATGAAAAGGAACAGAAACCTATAAGTCTTCGTGAGTACCAAATGTTAGAGCGGAAAGTTGAAAGGCTGGAAACAATCATCAAAATCATGCGGGAGTCCCATTGCCACCCAGATGCTCCCTTAAGTGAGAAGCTGCCGATTTTAGAGCAGCTCCATGAGCAGTATAGCGTTCACCTGATTTGCGAGGCACTAGAGGTACCCCGCGGTACATTTTATAACTACATCTTCCGTGGCAAGCACGGTCATACCTGGTACGAGCTTCGGCGTGAGAAACTGCGTGAAAAGATCCAAACAATCTACGATGAGAGCCACCAAATCTATGGCGCCCAGAAAATTGCAGCCGTTCTCAAATCCAGAGGGGATAAAGTCAGTGTAAAGGTTGTCCGCGACTTAATGCGGGATATGGGGCTGTTTAGTATTCGGCAGGAATCAAAGGACTGGTATGACAAGGAGAAGCGGTCCTTCAAAAACCATCTGAATCAGCATTTCCAAGCTGACAGGCCGAATCAGATCTGGGTCAGCGACGTTACATATTTCCTCTGGCAGAACAATCAATACTATATTTGCGTGATCATCGACTTGTTCGCTCGCCGGGTGGTGGGGTACAAAATAGGCAGGAAGAACAGTACACAGCTAGTGCGATCCACCTTTCAACTTGCTCATGAAACGAGAAAGCCAAATCCCGGTTTGATCTTCCATACGGACAGAGGCACGAATTACAAATCAAAGACTTTTCGGGAATGCTTGGCCGCTCATGAGGTAAAACAATCTTTTTCCAGAGCACATATTCCCTATGACAATTCCGTAATGGAGTCTTTCTTCGCCTCTATTAAGAAAGAAGAACTCTATCGTACAAAATACCGCTCGGAAAGGGATTTCCGAGCGGCTGTTGACAACTATATACAATTTTACAACACGCAAAGACCCCACGCCATACTGCAATACAAGACACCGGACCAAATGGAACAACAGTATTTCAGCATTTATGCCGATTGATTCTACTTGGCTTTCAGACAAGCACGGTTCGAATATGACACTTTTCTCCGGTTTCATTTCCCATACTCGCCTATTTGAGTTCTGATGTCTATGATAAGGAAAGCCTACAAACCGCATAAATAGTAGAAAACTAGCAGCTGTCCGAACCAACACGGTTCGAATTGCTGCTAGTTTTCACTTGGTGGGGACAACAGGACTCGAACCTGTGACCTCCTACGTGTGAAGCAGGCGCTCTAACCAGCTGAGCTATGCCCCCATAACAGGTGATAGTATAGCAGGTTTTTACTCGCAAGTCAAGTCCCGTTTTGAAAAACCCTGTCGTGTCCCTTTTCCGGCCCTTCGCATAAGATGGCAGGGGAGAGATCCCCATGAAAGGAGGGATATCACGATGGCCGATCTACCCACTACGGGTATTGATATTTCGGAATTCAACGGCGATGTGGACATTGCCGGTCTGAAGGGTCAGGTGGAGTTTGTCATTATTCGCTGCGGCTATGGAAGCGACTACGCCTCCCAAGACGACGCCCAGTACGAAAGCAACGTGCGCAAGTGCGAGGCGGCGGGCATTCCCTACGGCGTGTATTTGTATTCCTATGCCAAAAATGTGGACATGGCCTTAAGCGAGGCAGCCCACACCCTGCGCCTGCTGCGGGGCAGGCAGCCCCTGTACGGGGTCTGGTACGACGTAGAGGACAGCTCCCTGCCCCAGGGAGAAGCCCTGATCGATGACTGTATTGCCTACTTCCGGGCCATTGAGGAAGCGGGATACTACTGCGGGCTTTATTCCAATCTCAATTGGCTTGAGACCCGGTTGAATAGTCCCCGTCTTGACCCTTATGACAAATGGGTGGCCCAGTGGAACGACGTGCTGCAATACAACAAGCCCTACGGCATGTGGCAGTATACCAACAACGGACTTTTAAACGGCAGGCGGTTCGACATGGACCGGGCTTATAAGGACTATCCGGCAATCATTGAAGCAAGGGAGGGAACAGACATGACCAGAGACGAAGTGGCCGCTCTGGCCCGCCAGGAGGCCCAAAAGGTCTACCAGGAAAACGAGACCCGCTACAAGACCTTTGACGATCTGCCCGACTGGGCGCGGGACGCCGCCGAGCAGGTGTACGACGAGCTGGAACTGGAAGGCGCCGGCACCACCGCAGAAGGCGACGCACGGATCAATGCCGGCTACACCTATGCCAGGGTGCTGCTGGTGATCTCGAAGGTGCTGGAGCGCATGGCTTTGGAGGAAAACACCGAGGACGCGGAAAAAGAATAACCGACAGCGGCAAAAGACGGAGAAGCTCTCCGTCTTTCCGCCTTTTTGCGGGAAAGCCAGAGCCTTTGCGGCCTTTCCGGAACGGAGCCCACAAACATATTGACAAATGGAAAAAATAAGACTAATATAAGGGCTGATATTTTTTCGGAATAAGAGGGAATAAGAACATGAGCACATTACTTTGTATCGCCGTTGCGCTGGTGTCTGGCATGATGATGACCCGCCTGTTCCAGCGCTTTCATCTGCCGGACGTCACGTCCTATCTGATCACCGGCGTGCTGCTGGGGCCCTGCCTCATCGGGGCGCTGGGTGTTCCCGGCCTGGGCTTTAACAACTTTGAGCAGGTGGAGATGCTGACCCCGCTGTCCGATGTGGCTTTGGGCTTTATCGCCTTTGCCATCGGAAGTGAGTTCCGCCTGTCCTCCTTGAAGACCACCGGCCGGGCCGCGGTGATCGTAGGTATTTTCCAGGCGGTCACGGCCACCCTGCTGGTGGACGCCTGCCTGCTGCTGCTCCACCTGTTCTTGGGAGATAAGCTGCCTGTTTCCGCGGTGATCACCCTGGGCGCCATTGCCGCTGCCACCGCGCCTGCCGCCACCCTGATGGTGGTGCGGCAGTACAAGGCCAAGGGCCCCGTCACCGATATCCTGCTGCCCGTGGTGGCACTGGACGACGCGGTGGGCCTGGTGATCTTTGCCGTGTCCTTTGGCGCGGCCCAGGCCATGACCTCCAACAGTGCCAACGTTCTTTCCATCGCCGTAGAGCCCCTGCTGGAAATTGTCCTTTCCCTGGTGCTGGGCGCTCTGCTGGGCTGGTTCCTCACTTACCTGGAGCGCTGGTTCAAGTCCCGCCGGAACCGCACCGCCATGATCGCCAGCTTTGTCATTCTGGCGGTGGCCCTGTCCATGCTGCAATTTGAAATCGGCCCGCTGGGGATCAAATTCTCCTCTCTGCTGGTCTGCATGATGATGGGTACCGTGTTCTGCAACATGTGCCCCATTTCCGAGGACTTGATGAACCGGGCTGACAAGTGGTCTGCCCCCCTGCTGACCCTGTTCTTTGTGCTCAGCGGCGCGGAGCTTCATTTTGACGTATTTACCGACCTGGCCATTGTAGGGGTGGGCGTGGTGTACATTCTGTCCCGTTCCATCGGCAAGTATTTCGGCGCTTACGTCAGCAGCCGTATGGCGAAGTGTCCCCCGCAGGTCCAGAAGTATCTGGGCATTACCCTGCTGCCTCAGGCGGGCGTTGCCCTGGGCATGGCCTCTCAGGTGGGCGCGCTGGGGGAGATTGGCGGGACGATCCGCAGCATTGTGTTGTTTGGCGTGCTGATTTACGAGCTCATCGGACCCACTCTCACCAAAATGGCTCTCACCGCCGCCGGGGACATCAAGCCCAAGCAGAGCGAAGAGGAGACCGACGTGCTGCTCCCGGTCTGATTTCGGGAAAGCAAAAAGAAACCAGGATCCTGCCGGTTTCCGGCAGGATTTTTCTTGTTTCCTGCAAGGATCTGTAGTAGAATAAAGCAAACGGAGAAAAAGGGGAGCTGCGGTATGGAACATGTCGATCTCGAGCTGGAATTGAGCAGATTGATCCGGTACGGCCTGCAGAAGGGCCTGATAGAACCGGAGGACCGGGTCTATGCGGTCAACCGAATGCTGGCCCGGCTGGAAGCCCGGGAATTTGCATGGCGGGAAACGGAGGAGGAGCTTCCCTACCCCGCAGAGCCGCTGGAACGTATTTGCGACTGGGCTGTGGAGCAGGGTTCTTTGGAGGATACCCGGGACAGGAGGGATCAGCTGCAGGCGGAGCTGATGGACTGCATGACGCCCCGGCCCTCGGAGATCGTAAAGAAATTTTATGCCCTGTATGAACAGGACAAAAAGGCCGCCACCGACTACTATTACGGGTTGAGCCGGGCCACCAACTATATCCGGGTGGACCGGGTGGAGAAGGACCGCCTGTGGACGGCTCCCACCGAATACGGCGACCTGGTGATCACCATCAACCTGTCGAAGCCGGAAAAGGATCCCAAAGCCATTGCCGCCGCGAAAAACGCCCCCCAGGCGGGCTATCCCAAGTGCGCCCTGTGCCGGGAAAACGAGGGTTTTCTGGGCAGCGCCAACCAGGCGGCCAGGGGCAATCACCGGCTGATCCCCCTCACCCTGTGCGGCGAACCCTGGTTTTTGCAGTATTCCCCCTACGTCTATTACAACGAGCACTGCATCGTGCTCAGCGAAGAGCACCGGCCCATGAAGGTCAGCCGCGCTTCCTTTGAGTACCTGCTGGATTTTGTTTCCCTGCTGCCCCACTACTTTGTGGGCTCCAATGCCGATCTGCCCATTGTGGGCGGCTCCATTCTTTCCCATGACCATTTCCAGGGCGGCAGATGCGAATTCCCCATGGCGAAAGCCCCTGTCCGCGAAAAGGTGCACTTTCCCGGCTTTGATTCCGTAGAGGCCGGCGTGGTCCGCTGGCCCATGTCCGTGCTCCGTCTGCGTTCCCCCAATAAGGAGGAGCTCATCGAGCTTTCTGACCGGATCCTTGCAAAATGGCGGGAGTATTCCGACGAAAGCGCGGAGATCTTCGCCTATACCGGAGAAACTCCCCACAACACCATTACGCCCATTGCCCGGCGGCGGGGAGAGGATTACGAGCTGGACCTGGTGCTACGCAACAACCGCACTACAGAAGAACACCCGCTGGGGCTGTTCCACCCCCACGCCGAGTATCACCACATCAAAAAGGAAAACATCGGCCTGATCGAGGTGATGGGCCTTGCCATTCTGCCGCCCCGGCTGCTGACGGAGACGGAGCTTCTGCAAAAGGCGCTGGCTCACCCGGAACAGGCGGAAGAGATCCTGTCCCGGCCGGAAATGGAAAAGCACCGGGCCTGGTACAAAGAGCTTCGCGCCGCCGGTGTGACGGCGGAAACCGCGGAAAAGGCCATTAAGGACAGCATCGGAGCGATCTTCGGCAAGATCCTGGGAAACGCTGGGGTCTATAAAGACACGGAAGCCGGCCGGGAAGCTTTCCGCCGGTTCATTGCCAGCGTGTAAAGATGAAAGGTATTCCGCAAGCGTTTTTTGCACTGCTCTTTCCCGCCCGCTGCCTGCTCTGCGGCGAGAGGACCGAAGGCGGCGCGGATTTTTGCCCGGACTGTGCCGCCAAAGCGCCGAAAGATCCTTACCGCCGTCTGCTGGAACCGGCCGGCTCCGGGGAAAGGCCCCTGCAGGTGCTGGCGCCTTTTGCTTACCGGGGCGGCCTGCGCGGGACCCTGCACCGGTTCAAGTTTCAGGGCCGCCGGGCTTTGGCGGAACCTTTGGGACGGCAGATGGCCCGGGTCCTTCCCCGGGAGGAAGCCGGCTCCTTCGATGGGGTTGCCTGGGTGCCCATGACCCCGAAGAGCAGGCGGAAACGGGGTTACGATCAGAGCTTTTTGCTGGCTAAGGCCGTGGCCCGGGAACTGGGCCTGCCCTGTCTGTCCCTGCTGGAAAAGCTTCGGGAAACCGACGTCCAGCACAGCCTTTCCAAAACCAAGAGGGTCCAAAACATCAAGAACGCCTATGGGGCGGCGCCCAATGCGGCCGGGAAAAAGATCCTGCTGATAGATGACATTGTCACCACCGGCGCTACCCTGACAGAATGCGCCCGGCAGCTGTACCGGGCGGGCGCGAAAGAGGTTGTGTGCCTTTGTGCCGCCGATACCCCGGCGGACGGAACCTGACAGGAGGGAAGCTTATGCTTCACCGTTTTTCCCGAGAAGAACTGCTCATCGGTGCGGAAAAGCTGGAAAAATTAAAACGCTCCCGGGTGGCCGTGTTCGGCATCGGGGGCGTTGGCAGTTATGTCGTAGAGGCCCTGGCCCGCAGCGGGATAGGGGAGCTGGACCTCATCGACGGCGACACCGTAAGCCTTACCAATATCAACCGGCAGCTTATTGCACTGGACAGCACAGTAGGCCGCCCGAAGGTGGAGGCGGCAGAAGAACGGATTGCCCAAATCAATCCGGATTGCAGGGTGCGGGCCCACAGCTTCTTTTTCTCCGCCGAAAATGAGGGCGGATTGGATTTCTCCCAGTACGATTATGTGGCCGATGCCATCGACACGGTCTCGTCCAAGCTCCATCTGATTTTGCGGGCCAAAGAGGCGGGAGTCCCGGTGATTTCCTGTATGGGCACGGGGAACAAATTCGATCCTATGGCCTTCCGGGTGGCGGATATTTCCAAAACCAGCGTGTGCCCCCTGGCCCGGGTCATGCGCCGGGAACTGAAAAAGCGGGGGATCGACCACGTAAAGACGGTGTTTTCCGCCGAGGAAGCCAAAACGCCCCTTCCACAGGAGGAAGGGGACGTGAAGGGGACGGTGGGCCGGCCCACGCCGGGGAGCATGGCTTTTGTACCCTCTGCCGCCGGTTTGCTGATGGCTTCTGAGATCGTAAAGGACTTAATAGAGCGATAGCCTGCGGCTGCTCTGGGCGGGCAGCAGCCCCATGCGGCCCAACGCGGGCAGCAGGGCGGCGAACAGCGCGCAGAGCATTACGGTTTGTACCGGCAGCATAATGGCGTTTTTCAGTAAGCTGGTGCCGGCCACCACCAAATAGGCTTTACCATATAGAATGGCACTCCACAGGGCGCCCAGGGTCACATTGAGCACATTGGTGCACAGCTTTGCCAAAAAGACCCGCACTACGGTAACCTTAGCCCGGTACAGGAGCAGGGCGTAGAACATGGTGCCCAGCATGGTGGTGAGCATATAACCCGGGAAATAGGGCCCGGTGGGGTGCATCAGGTAGGAGATGGTGTCCTCCGCGGCGCCGAATACCAGGGCGTTGACGGGCCCGCCCACCAGGCCGCAGAGGGCCCTTGCCAAAAAGCCCCAGCCCACCCTTACGTTATTGGGCAGCTGGATTGAGGGCACATAGGACAGGGCAATGCAGGCGGCAATCATCAGCGCAGAAAAGACCATGGTCTTTAGGTTCTTGAATTCCCGCAGGGCGTTTTTCCAGTAATCTTTGGAAAAAGGGTGTTTGTACAGCATAAAAAATACCTCCTGATGTGATTTCGGCAGATCCTCGGGAAACTTCGCGAGGAAAATGCCGCACAACAGGGGGAATTATACCGAGCCATGCGGCAGCGGGATGCGGGCTGCGCACTGCAAACATGGCGTTTTTCGTCCGGCGGACAACTCCCCGTTCCGCCGGCACTTCTTTCCCAAAAGGGAAAACACGCGCCGCCCTACTCTGCCTTTTCGTTCATTATAGCACGGCGGTCATGGAAAAGCAACACCTGCGGCGCCTGGCGGTGAGGATAAGTTCCGCCCTTGTGGAACTTATCCCGTGGACCGTCCTCGCTGTGAAGCGGGGAACGTGTTACCCGGCCCAGAGCCTTTTCCGGCGGTATAAGTTTCGTAAGACCCATTCCAGCCTCAGTTTTAAGCGTTTTTCCTGTTTCGCAATCCGCAGTTGCGGAAATTCCAGGTTGTCGGGGTGGATTGACCGGGATTTTTTCGATAGAATGAGTTCGTAAAAACGGTATCGTCGCCCAAGGAGGATCTGTTGTGAAAATCGGAGAAAAAATTGCCCGCTGCAGAAAGCGGAAGGGCATGTCCCAGGAGGAGCTGGCAGAGCAGTTGGAGCTTTCCCGTCAGGCGGTGTCCCGCTGGGAGACGGGAACGGCCGTGCCGGACACGGAAAAGGTGATCCTTTTAAGCCGGCTGTTCGGCGTGACCACCGACTATCTGCTGCTGGACGAGCTGGAGGAACCGGACGGGATTCTGCCCGTTGCAGAAAAGGGGGAAGAGCCTTCACCCCAAAGGGATCCCATTAAAGAGCGGTGGAGGAGGCTGCGCATTGTGTGCGGTATTTTTGGGCTTTTGGCGGGGCTGGCCCTTTCCATTCTGGCCTTGATAATGGCCGGGGACTGGGCACGAAGTACCGACTGGTGGTATTCGGACCGGGGCAAATTCGGCACGGCCCTTACGGAAAACTGGATGGGCGGCGCACTGCTTTTGGGAGCCCTGCTGTTTTTTGGAGGAGCGGTTTTCTTGGCCCGGGAATATATAGTGGCCGCGCCTGAAAAAAAGAAATAAGACACTTTTGTGGAACCGCCCGCAGCCGGGCCGGGAAATTAAAAAGGGGACGCCGCGTTATGCGGCGTCCCCTTTTCACAGGTTGGCTGTTTATGGATCGGTTTCAGTGCGCTGCGTTATACAAAAAGGTGACGATCTGCCCGCGGGTGCAGAACTTGCTGGGGGAGAAGGTGGTGGGGCTGGTGCCGTTGGTGATCTGATTCTCCACGGCCCACAGCACGGGCTTGTAATAGTATTCGCCGGCCTTTACGTCGGTAAAGGGATTCGCGCTGTTCTTGGGCTCAGGCTGTTCCTGCGCGTTCCACAGGAAGGTCACCGCCTGGGCGCGGGTGCAGAATTTGCCGGGACCGAAGGTGGTAGCGGTAAGACCGTTAGTGATGTTGTTTTCCACGGCCCACAGTACAGCTTTGTAATAATAGTCGCCGGCCTTTACATCGGTGAAAGGATTCACGCTGCTTTTGGGTTCCGGCTGCCCTTCCGCGTTCCACAGGAAGGTGACGATCTGCCCGCGGGTGCAGAACTTGCCGGGAGAGAAAGTGGTAGGGCTGGTGCCGTTAGTGACCTGGTTTTCCACAGCCCACAGCACGGGATCGGCATAGTAATCGCCCTCAAAAACATCGCTGAAGCCGCCGACTGTGGGCTTCGAAGGCTGGGGATCGCCGGGGGCGGGAGTGTTGTAATGCACCCTGACGCCTGCGCCGTAGCCCAGCTGGGTGAGGCCCTTGGCGTTGAAATCGGCCTCGCTGCCGGCGTAGTAAATATCCTTCAGGCTTTCACTGTCGGAGGACAGGACGCCCGTGCCGATTTTTTTCAGAGAAGCGGGCAGATAAATACTTTTCAGCGCCCTGGACGCAAAAGCGCCGTCCCCGATTTCTTCCACGCCGCTGCGCAGGACAAAGGACAGGCCGTTAAAGCTGCCGAAGGCTTCCGCGCCGATGGTTTTGACGCTGCCGGGGATCTCCACGCTGGCCACATAGGGGCTGTTCAGGCCGTCGGTGCCGCCGTGTTGGAAGGCCCTGGCGCCGATGGAGGTCACGGTGCCGGCAATGGAGATATTCTGGCACCCGGTCATGCTAAACGCGTCGTCCGCAATGGAAGTAACGCCGGACTCAATTACAATTTTACTGGCCGCGCCGGATTTTCCCTGCATGAAATGGCCGTGCCAGGGATAGGACTCGGCGTCCGTTTTCTGCATGGCGCCGGTACCGCTAACGGTCAGGCTGTACGGGGGAGAATTATAATCCGCCTTCCAGGTCAGGCTTCCATAGGTGCCGCTGAAGACCATTTCGGGGTCGTAGGTGCTGCCGGCCATTGCCGTTACAGGCAGCGCCGCCATCAACAGCACCGCCATCAGCAGGGCTAAAATTTTCTTGTGCATATTTTTTCCTCCTTTAACTTCCTGACTCCCGCGGGGGCCGGGGAAACTATGAAAGGCCCGTTCGGATCCCCGCATGGAGCTGTTTCTGCGGTTATTATATACCAGAATCTGTAAACTTTCAAGTTTCCGGAATGAAATTCGGAAAGCTGCAAAAAGAGCGCGGAAAACTCCGCGCTCTTTCGAAGTTAAGATCGTTCCGGCCGGTACTCCATCAGCCAGCAGTCCACCATTTTGCCGTCGTGAAGCTCGTGGGCGGGCAGAAATTTCAGCTTTTGAAAGCCGCAGGCTTCATAACAGCGAATCGCCCGGGGGTTGTCGGCATGGGGATCGAGCACTACCGCCTGGGCATTTTCCTCTCGGACAAGGTGATGAAGCAGCAGGCGGATAAAGGTCCTGCCGATCTTCCGATCCCGGTATGCAGGTTCTCCGATAAACTGGTCAATGCCAAAGGCGGCGCCCTCGGGGTGGGGATACTGATATTCGTCACACAATTCATCGTCCAGCAAATAGACCTGGACATACCCGATGGGCCTGCCTTCATACTCTACGATGCACCGGCGGCCCAAAGGATCCTCTGTGTAAAAATCCTCCCGAATGCGTTTCGGGGTGAAAACAGCGCTTTTCCCTTCCCAGTATTCCAGGTTTTCCGGTTCCGTCAGCCACCGCAGCAAAAGCTGCGCGTCCTTCTCCGCCAAAGGGCGGATGCGCAGAGGCCCCTGACAAAGCTCCAGGGTGTTTTCCATTCCTTAAACCTCCGTAAACTCCATCAGGAAGCCGTGGGGCAGGATCTTGCCCAGAAAGTGGTAAAACTTGTAAAAGAGCCCCTTGGTGTACACCATTTTGCCTCGCTTTGCCGCCCGCAGAGAGCCGATAGCCACCGCCTGGGGTGAGACCTTGGGCAGCTTGTCGATCAGCCGGGATTTCCCCTCGGGAATGCCCGCCACGTTCCAAAAATCGGTTTCCATGGGGCCGGGACAGACGGCGGTCACCTTGATGCCCCTGGGCCGCAGCTCGTCGTGAATGGCTTTGGAAAAGGCCAGCACATAGGCTTTGGTAGCGCTGTAAACGGACATGCGGGGAGTGGGGGCGAAGGCCGCGATGGAGGAGACGTTCAGCACCAGGCTGTCGTCCAGCATATAGGGCAGGCACA
>CAZBDS010000027.1:0-1680 GCA_964490735.1 uncultured Acutalibacter sp.
TCGATGTCGGAAATGGTAAAATGCAGGCCCTCGGGGTGTACATTGTGCCAGACCTTGGCGGTGGTGTAGTGACCCAGGGCGTACTTGTAGCTGTGCTCGGCGATCTTGGGATAACCCGTAGTGCCGGAGGTAAAGTACATCAGCATGGTGTCGTTGCCGCAGGGGGAATCTGGCTTTCTGTCATACACGTCGGAAAAGCCTTCCACTTCCCGGTCAAAATCGTGCCAGCCCAGGCGGTTTTCTCCCACCATGATCTTCACTTGCACGCTGTCGCAGTTTTGGGCGGCCCGCTCGGCTTCGTCGGCGGTCTGGCCGTCGGCGGTGCAGAAGATGGCCTTTACGCCTGCGGCTTTATAGCGGTAGTCGAAGTCGTGTTCCATCAGCAGATTGGTGGCGGGAATAATCACCGCGCCGATCTTGTGCAGGGCCGTGATCACAAACCAAAACTGATAGTGGCGCTTTAAGACCACCATGACCTTATCGCCCTTGCGCACTCCCAGGGATTCCAGGTAGTTGGCGGTCTTGTTGGACCACCTTTTGATGTCTCCAAAGGTGAACCGGCGCTCGGTCTTGTCTTTGGAAACATGAAGCATGGCCAGGCGGTCCGGCTCCCTGTCCGCCAGCTTATCCACGATGTCGAAGGCAAAATTGAATTTGTCCTCATTCGGAAATTCGATGTGTTTCAGCACGCCGTTTTCGTCCCGCTCCATTTTGACGAAGGGGGTAGCCACGGTTTCCCGGTCCTGCCTTGCCAGCTTCTGGTCGATGAGCTTCTGGAAGCGGTCCTGCTCCGGAGCAAATTCCTCCGAGCCCTTGAGAACGATGGCGTAAAACTGGCAGTCCGCGCCGTCAATGGCAATCATGCCGTGGGGCGTGCCGGAGTTGTAATAGATGCAGTCCCCTTCCCGAAGCACCTCGACATGGCTGCCCACCTGGACCTTCATGGCGCCTTTCAGCACGATGTCCATCTCCTGGCCCACATGGGTGGAAAGCTTAATGGCAATGTTCTGCTCGGCCTCGGAATAGGGCATGGTGACAAAGAAGGGCTCGGCGGTCTTGTTCTTAAACAGGGGGGCCTTGTTCAGGTACTTAAAGCCCTGCCGCCGGGTGATGGGCAGGCCGTCCCCTTTGCGGGACACGGTGTAGCTGGAAAGGGTGGGGCTTACGCCCTTGATCAGGTCCGTGGGGTCAATGCCAAAGCGCTTGGCGCATTTGTAAATAAAGGTAAAGCTGAAATCGGCTTCCCCCGCCTCGCACCGCTGGTATTCCTCCCGGGTCACGCCGGTGCATTTGGCCATCTCCTCTTCGGATAGGCCCATAATGTCCCGCATGGTGCGAATGCGCTCCGCCACCTCTGCCAGCTGGGTTTTCAGGTCGGTTTTCTCCAGGTTTTCCATATCGCGTCACTCCTTTGGAAAAATGATAAACAAGATATTTAAAACTGCGGATCCTTTTGGGATCCGGCGCAAAGCAGCCGCCTCTTTTACAAAAAAGAAAGCCTCAACAGATGAAGTCCATCCATTGAGGCGAAAGTATTCCGCGGTACCACTCAATTTGCCAAGCTTTCGCTTGACCGCTCGTCGGGCTCCAGCAAGCCCTATGCACTAACGCAGCACACTCGGAAGAAGCCTACAGCGCGGGACCCGCGGTTCAGCTCTCCGGCTCGGAAGGGATAAGCAG
>CAZBDS010000027.1:1780-12003 GCA_964490735.1 uncultured Acutalibacter sp.
AAGCCTACAGCGCGGGACCCGCGGTTCAGCTCTCCGGCTCGGAAGGGATAAGCAGTTATCCGGGGCCTCCGTACTGACTTGCACCCACCGTCAGCTCTCTGAAACGGGAGATTCCCCTGCCGTCTTCGTCACAGCCTTTGTTCTATTCAATTATGAAAAAGCGTTTGCGCACCTGCCGTTATCCCGTCAGAAATTTATCCCGGGCCCGGCCTGCGGTCGTCAGAAACCTCGGGCCTATCCGCAAGGCAAATCAAGACAGTTCAACCTCAAACGTTCCCAGGTCTTCCCCTTTGCTCCTTAAAGCAAAAATCTGTTTTCCCTCGGGGGAGATTACGCCGCCGGGACAGGTGACCGTATAGTTGTTCACTCCTGCGTTGTCTACGGAAACGATATAAAGCCCAGAGGCTTCGGCCCGCATTTTCAGGTTGGAAAAGTGATAAGGAATAATGGTATCTGTGATAAAAGCGCTCCCGTCGTTTCCTCCGTTCACCGCGTGAAAAATAACCTTGGCGCCCATTTTCGCCAGCTGCCAGGAGAGATGGGGATCGGGCATGGGAGTGCATTGGGGATTTGCCCACATATCATTGCAGATCAAACCGCCGATCGTGAGACCGCAAAAGTTAAAGGTTCTCAGGGGCTTTGTGTGATAGTGGTTGATCTCGCCTGTGGAAGGCTCCGTCATGGATCCGCAGCAGAGCGTTTTCGTATGAAAGCCCAGAAAATTGCCTTCCGGATCATAGAAACGGAGCTCGTTGTAGCATTTTCCATCGTCCTCTTCGTTGCAGGTGCCCAGGGCGAGCCCCACATGAAGAGAGGCAGCCAAAGCCTCAACTTCCTTAAGAGCGCGGCGGTTTTCGCCGCGGTTAAAGGTGTGATTGTAACCGGAAAGGGAACCCTCCGGAGTCAGCAGAATATGAGCCTTCTCTTTGGCGGCATGCCGAAGAGCCCGCTCAATCCTGCAAAAGTTATCCTGAATGTCGTCTGTAACGGCGATCTGTGCAAGCGCACATCTCAGTTTCATACGCAGATCATTTCTTTCCTGCCTTAACGAACCTTTGGCTTATCCTTCCGGCAGCGCTGCCGCCAGAATTCAATTTTTACCTAGTCTACACCATAAAATGCAGGTTGTCAAGCGGAAAAATTCAAATCCGGTACAAACCGGTCCTCCGGAATCTCCTCCCGGTAACCCCGGGCCCGGCTCCACTCCTTGGTGGCGTCGTCCCGAACCACCGGGCTTTGGCGGCGTTGCAGCAACCGGCACAGGGCGTACACGTCGATCCAGATCTCCCCGCTGTCCGTCTCCTTCTGAGACTCGTCAAAGATGAGCTGCAAGCCATAGTGCAGGTGATATTCATCAATGTTATTCACGTTCTCCTTGGTGCTGTAGCCCGTGCGCCCCACATAGCCGATAACGTCCCCGGCCATCACCACGTCCCCCGCCTTCAAATCCTGGGCATAGGGCCTGTTCTGCCGCAGATGGGCGTAATAGTGGTACCGCTTCCCATCAAAGCTGCGGATCCCGATCCGCCAGCCGCCGTACTGGTTCCAGCCCAGGGCTTCCACCGTGCCGGATTCCACGGCGATTACCGGCGTGCCCACGGCGGCCATCATATCGTGACCCAGGTGTTTTCTCCGAAAGCCATAGCTCCTACCCGCCCCGAAGTCGTCGTAATCGCTGTAGGGGAAAGTGTCGGCAATGGGGGAATAGGCCTTCAGGCCGTACACCTTTTCCCAGCCCGTTTCCGTCTCCTGTTCAAATTCCCCCACCAGGCCGTCCAGCACCGCGCCGTAGGCTTCCCGGTAATAGCCGAAATACTTGTTATCCGCGGTCAGGCTTTCTATGGTCTCTCCCTGTTCCACCTTCTGCGCCAGGTCGTTTAAGTCCTTTCTCTTGTACCGGGAAAAGTCCCCGCCGTACTTTACCCCCAGCCAGGCCAGGGCGTCCGCCCAGTCCAGATGGGGCCGGGCCGGGTCCTCATAGGTTTCCAGATCCAGCTCCAGCGCCGCCTCCAAGGCGTCCTCACACACGTCGAAATCCACCCACTTGATAAAGTCCTTCCCGCCGGAGGAATCCGCCTTTGCCGCCTCTGCCGGCCCGGTCCCCTTCGGCGCCAGCAGTGCAGCTCCCAGCAAAAGGCAGAGCGCCGGCAGAAGCAGCACCCATTTCTTTCGGATTCTCAGGGTCAAAAACATGGAAAAACCCCCGGTCTGGAAATAAACCAGCGGTTTTCGGACCGCTTACATTTATTCTATGCGGCGGAAAGCCGGTTTCAGAACGGCCCGGCAATACGCAGCAGACAGCATTCCGTAAAAAAGCCCTCGGAAACATATTTCCGAGGGCTTTCTCCGTTATTGCGTTATTGCAGGGCCTTTACTGCCGCTTTTTCAATTTCCAGGCCCGCCCTGTAGCGTTCGATATACTTTTGGAAGCCGTCCCGGTCCTGGGGCAGAGGCTCCACGCAGCTGCCCGCCGCACCGGCAAACACCTTTTCCGCCAGGTAGTCCGGCAGGGCCTCTCCGGGTTTGCGGTCCTTCCGGTACATGGCCAGCACCGCCATGCCCCAGGGGCCGCCCTCCCCGGCGGTCTCCATCACGGCCACCGGCACGTCCAGGGCCCCGGCCATCAGCCGCTGGCCCACATTTTTTGTCTTGAAAAGCCCCCCGTGACCGTACAGCTTTTCCAAAGCCACGTGCTCCTCCTGAAACAGGATATCCATGCCGATCTGCAGCGTAGCCATGGCTGCGTACAGCTGGGCCCGCATAAAGTTGGGCAGGCTGAGACGGCTGTCAGGGCTGCGCACGGCCATGGGCCGTCCGTCCTCCAGGCCGATGACCGGCTCGCCGGAATAGCAGTTGTAGGTCAGCACCCCGCCGCAGTCCGGCTCCCCCTCCAAGGCCTTGTGATACAGCAGATCGTAAAGCTCCGATTTGGGCAGCTTTTGCCCGGCGGCCTCCAGCAGCTCGCCGAACACCTTCACCCAAGCGTCCAGGTCAGAGGTGCAGGTGTTGCAGTGGACCATGGCTACAGGCAGGCCGTCCGGGGTGGTCACCATATCAATCTCCGGGTGGACCCGGGAAAGCTCCCGTTCCAGCACGGTCATGGCAAAGATGGACGTGCCCGCGGACACGTTGCCCGTTCTGGGGGCCACGCTGTTGGTGGCGGCCATGCCCGTCCCCGCGTCGCCTTCCGGCGGGCACAGGGGAATTCCCGCCTCCAATACTCCGGCAGGGTCCAGCAGCCTTGCGCCCTCTTCGGTCAAAACACCGGCGGGCTCTCCGGCGGAAAGGACCCGGGGCAGCACGTCCCGAAGGGTCCAGTCGATCCCCCGTTCCTTCAGCAAGCTGTCAAACTGTCCGATCATTCGGCCGTTAAAATCCTTTTTGCCGCTGTCGATGGGAAACATGCCCGAGGCCTCGCCCACACCCATCACCTTTTCCCCGGTAAGCTTCCAGTGCACATAGCCCGCCAGGGTGGTGAGGGTATCGATGTCCTTCACATGACTTTCGTCGTTTTTCACAGCCCGCCACAGGTGGGCAATGCTCCACCGCTGGGGAATGTTGAACCGAAAGAGCTCGGTAAGCTCCGCGGCCTCCGCTTCGGTGATGGTATTGCGCCAGGTGCGGAATTCGGCCAGCTGCCTTCCCTCTTTGTCAAAGGCCAGATAGCCGTGCATCATGCCGGAGATCCCCAGGGCTCCCGGCCGCTTCAGCTCCGCGCCGCAAACCGCTTTCACCTCGTCTGCCAGCGCCCGGTAAGCGCTTTGCAGGCCCGTCCACACGTCGTCCAGATGATAGGTCCACACGCCGTTTTCCAGCCGGTTTTCCCAGTCATAGGCCCCTGTGGCGATGGGGGCGTGGTCCGGCCCGATGAGCACCGCCTTAATGCGGGTAGAGCCAAGCTCCATGCCCAGGGACGTGCGCCCTTCCTCAACGGCGCTGCGGATCTCGTTTCTATCCATAAGTAAAACCCTCCGTTTTCTGTCTTTTTCTCATGATATACCATCTGCCCGCCGCTTGCAAGGGAAAGTTCCGCTAAAACTGTCCCTTGTGATTTTTAAACCCTTCGTGTATCATAAAGACAAACTTGCGCTTTCAGGAGGTGCCCTATGGAACAGATCCCCAGACTTGCCCGCCACTTTGAACCGGAAACCGGCTGGATGAACGACCCCAACGGCCTTTGCCGGTTTCAGGGACGCTATCACGCTTTCTTCCAGCACAATCCCCACCGGCCCGCCTGGGGCCCCATGCATTGGGGCCACGCGGTCAGCGACGATCTGCTCCACTGGGAGGAGCAGCCCATCGCCCTGTATCCCGACATGCCCTACGAGGACGAAGGCGGGTGCTTTTCCGGCTCCGCCCTGGAAAAGGACGGCTCCCTGTACCTGATGTACACCTCCGTTTCCAAGGACCGGGGCCAGACCCAGTCCATGGCGGTCAGCCGGGACGGCCTGCGCTTTGAAAAGCTTCCCGGCAACCCGGTAATCGCCCCCAGCCCCCTGGACCCCGCCAGCCGGGATTTCCGGGATCCTAAAATTTTCCCTTACGGCGGCGGATACCGCATGGTCTGCGGCGCCGGCGTCGGCGGTCTGGGCTCGGTGCTGCTGTTCCGGTCCGATGACCTGCTTTCCTGGGAGTACGTGGGCCCCATCTTTCAAAGCCGGGAGTACGGCCCGGTCCCCGAATGCCCGGACCTGTTCCCCCTGGACGGAAAATGGGTGCTGATGTTTTCCCGCATGGACGAAACCCGGCTCCCTCAGTTTATCGTGGGGGAATTTGACGGGGAACGCTTCACCCCGGAAAGCTTCCAGCAGCCCGAAACGGGCACCGATTTTTACGCGCCCCAGACCTTTGAAGACGGGCAGGGCCGCCGGATCATGATCGGCTGGCTTTTCAACTGGAACCGGCAGGTGCCGGAAAACGCCGTGCGCGCCGGAGCCCTTTCCATTCCCCGGAAGCTTTCCCTGGAGAATGGAAAGCTCTGCAATTTCCCGGTGCGGGAAGCCGGACCCCTGCTGACGGAGGAAGACCCCTGTGTCCTGCGGGAACAGGGCCGTGTAAAGATCACCAACGGCAGCCGCTTCCTTCTGGAGCTGCCGGAGGCGCAGGTCCGCAGCGTACAGGTCCTGCGGGACACCCGCACCTGCGAGGTGTTTTTAAACGGCGGAGAGGTTTCCTGCACCTTCTATTTGGAATAAAGCCGCGCGGCAAAAATCCCCTTCCGGCACAGGAAGGGGATTTTTTCATTCTTCGGGAAGCAAAACCAGGGCCTGGCGTCCCAGCCCGGTGTAGGCCTGCTCTACGGCTTCTTTGGAATAGGCCGTGTCCTTGCCGGCCATGGGGTCGTTAAAGTAGTAATTGCTTTCGTCCTCGCCCACCAGCACCAGGCAGTGCATGGGGTACCGCCAGAGGAATTCCTCCCCGGTTCCCTCAATGAAAAAGGAGTCCGACACAGTGGGCTCCGCCATACCGATGGTGGCCCACAGCAGCACGGGAACGCCTTGGTTTACATAATTTTCAAAAAGTCCCTCCAATTCCTGTCCGTACAGAGCTTCTATGGAAAGGGAGGGGCCCTCCCTTTCCCGGAGCAGCTGCTCCAGCGCTGTCTCGATCACCGGCGGGTAACAGCCCCAGCCCTCTTCCGTCCGCGGGTCGCCAGGAAAAGCCTTTCGGGGGTCGCAGCCCACATAATTACCGTCTTCGTCCCAATGGGGCGCTTCCCCCCGGGGCAGGTAGAGGTCGATAAACTCGTCCGGCGTGATTTCCACGCCCCAGTATTGCAGCGCCATCACCGCGCTGACGCTTTCACAGCCCGTGGGGAATTCCTCCCGCTGGTCCAGAAAGGGTACGTCCAGCAGGCAATCGAAACTTTGGGTATCGGGACCTTCTTGGGAGCCGGAGTCCCGGGAAATCCCTTGCCCAGGCCGGGAGACGCCCCCTGCCGGAATGTGATTCGGAAAACCGGCTTCTGCCGCCCTGGCCCGCGAGTTCCAGGCAAAAGCTGTCCAAAGGACCAGCAGCAGCGTCCAGAAAGCCAGCACTGCTGACCAAAGCTTCTTTATACGCATAAAGGAATCCCCCTCTCCGTCATTCTGTCCATTAGACGGGGAAGGGGATTAAAAAGTCAGATTCTTGTCCAGCCTTTTACAGATAATTCATGGGGTCCACCCGGGTGCCGTTTTCGTACACCTCAAAGTGCAGGTGGGGGCCGGTCACGTTGCCGGTGTCGCCTTCGTAGCCGACGACGGTGCCCTGCTCCACATACTGGCCGTCAGAAACCGTCAGCCCGCTGAGGTGGGCATAGCGGGTGGTAAAGGTGCTGTTGTGGTAGATCAACACGTAATAGCCCCAGGAATCGCCCCAGGAATCGTAATCGTTGGCGCGGATCACCGTTCCGGACTCAGCTGCCACCACAGGGGTGCCGTAGTTGCCGGCAATGTCCATACCCCGGTGGCCCGCGTAGCCGCCGTAATAGCAGGACACATAGGTAACGCCGGGCAAGGGCCAAATGGGATTGAAGCCTTCCACGCCACCGCCGCCGGAGGGATAAGAGGTATCCCAGTGGTTTCCGCCGCCCTGGTTGATCATCTCCTGGCGGCGCGCCTCCTCTTCCTGCTGCTTGCGGATCAGCTCCTGCATTTCCTCATCGTTTTTGTCCAGCTCGGCCTGGTTGTCCTCAATCAGCTTCTGCGTATTGGCCTGGGCGGTTTCCAGCTCGGCAAGGGCCTTCTGATTCTCCTCGTACAGACCGTTGAGCTCGTTCTGGTCGCTTTCCAGCTTCTTTTTCAGCTCGGCCACCTTTTTCTTGCTGTCCTGGCATTCCTCGCGCTCGTCCTGGGTGGCCTTCATGTACTCCTCGATCTGATCCATCAGCATTTGATCGTGCTGGGTCATGGTCTTCATCAGTTCGCTGCGCATGGTAAAATCGCTGAAGCTGCTGGAGTCCAACAGGATTTCCAAAGTACTTACATCGCCGGCCTTGTACAGGGCCACCAGGCGCTCCTTAAACTGGTCGATGGTGCTCTGCACCTCTTTCTGGGACTGCTCCAGCTTCAGGGTAAGTTCGGTGATATTGTTGTTCAGCTCGTCGATATTCCGCCTGGCGGAATCGATCTGCTCCTTCACCACGTCGATTTTGGCCTGCAGCGCCGCCTGATAAGCCTTTTTGTCGGCCTCGTCGCTGCGGAGCTCTTCCAGCTTGGTTTCCAACGCCTGATTTTCTTCCTCCAGCCTGGACTGCTCCGCTTCGATCTCTTCCACGGTGCGGGCCGCCGCGCTGGTGGCGCCCATCGTAAACACACACAACGCCATCAGCGCCGCGCCCAATCGTTTTCGCCAAGATTTGTTCATATCGCTTTTCCTCCTTGTCCCTTTCGGTCACTCTTTCCAGGGTTTCAAAGCGTAAACCGACTCCGAAAATTAGACGGTCCCGCCCGGAAAAAAGTCTGCCGGTGACAAAAGTCGAAGTTTTTCCATCGGGATAGATTTACATAAATTCCTGAAAGATTGTACCGCATTCCGCCGCGGTTATTTTTCTAAAATGGAATTAAAGCGGAAATATAATTTGAAAATTGTGTTTTTGAGGCGCAATTACACCATATATTGAGGATTTTGGGAAAAGAAAAATTCCCTGCGGAGAAACTTTTTCCGGAAAAAGCTCCTCCATCGGGAATTTATCGTCTTCGCTCCACGCTCCGGATATAACGGCTGGCAGGGGTGGGACAGTAGAGGGGAGAGGTGGGCCGGCTGGAATGCCTGTTCCGGGTGCTTTTCCTCCGCCGCCGGGGCTTTGCGGCCCAAAAGGCGCAGAAAGCAATGCCCAAAAAGCCCACGGCCACCAGGCACCAGCCCAGAATCCCGATGGTCTGGGCTTCCTGAGAGGGCAGGACCGGCAGGGGTTCTGCGACAGGTTCCTGCGTGGGCGCGCCGTATGCGGTACCAACGCTGGCGCACCACAGCGCCAAAAACGCCAAGGCGATCACTACCGCCCACAGACGGCTGTCGCGCCTTCTCATACGGCTCTCCCCCCTCTATATTGTATATACGCCTTATTATAACAACTATTTGTGGGGAATACAACCAAAATCGCACAAGAATTTTAAAAATTCGTCAAATTTCGTGATATCCAGCTCTGTTTCTGTGCCCAAAAGGCGGATCTCCAGCTCGGTCCCGCCCCCAGGCTTGTCCGTTACGCAAAACGGCGGCGTGCTGTCCCCAAAGCTCAAGCGCCGGCCCTGGTAGTCCACCGTGACGATCCCCAGGACCGTCAGCAGCAAAAACAGGGACAGCCCCAGGGAAAACAGAAACACCTGCCGTCCCGCCCGGTCTTTTTTCTTCACGGTTATCCCTCTTTCCGCGGGAAAAGCCCCGCGGAATCAGTATGCCCGGTTTTGGGCGGCTTTATCGTTAACGCACTTGAAAACAGGCATTTGCCTGTTTTCAAGCGGGCGGCGAAGCCGCCAGGTTTCACAGAAGCCAAGGCTTCTGTGAAACTGCGTTAACTACCCGCATTCTTTCAGGGCTTCCCCCAGGATCTCCCCCAGAAGACGGCCGGAATACCGGGCCTCGGAAACGGTGCTCACTTCCGTTCCCACCTCGATCAGCATAGAGCCCTTGGTGGCGTTCATATTGTATTTGCTGTCGGAGAAATCCAGGGGGCGCAGCAGGTCGGGGTACAGCTCCGCCGCCTTTTGCTGGACCCGCAGAATTAAGTGCAGATTGTCCTTCCAGTCGGGAAAATCGCCCCATTCTCCGCTGGCGTCGCTGCCCGCCAGGAACATGACCTGGGCCGCTTTCCTGCCGCCGATCACTGCGGTGGGCTTATATTTGACCCCTTCCTCGGTGGTCATGGAATCCCGGTGCAGGTCGATGGTGACCTGAATGGTGGGGTGCTCCTCCAAATTTTTCTGAATGACCTCCCAGGACCGGGAATAAGACCCGTTAAACAGCTCGTCGTTGACCGTGGTGTCGTGGACTACCCCGATACCCTGGGCCTCCAGCGCTTTTTTCAGTTCCTCGCCCACGGCCACCACGCTCATGTCCCGGTTGCCGGTGCGGGTCTCCATATCCGTGTAGTAAAAGCCCGTGTAGTTTTTGGAGTAGGCCTCCGACGTGTGGGTGTGATAGATCAGCACCTCCACGCTGCCGTCCGCCTTGATGTGGACCGCCGGGTCCTCTGTAAGCTCGGCGGTCAGGTCCAGGCCGGCGCCGGAGGTGTCCCGGACAAAGAAATTGTCAATCTGCGTCCCGCCGTCCAGCAGGATCTCCTCCACCGGCGCCGAGTTCCTATTGGGGTCCGGCGTAGCTGCCGCCCCGGGCAGCAGGTCTTCGTGGAAGGGCACCACCCCGTCCTCCGCCAGCAGGAGGTCTGTCTCGTCCTTTTCCGGAAAGGATTCCGACAGGAACCCTACAGAGCTTTCCGGTTCCCGCTTTTGGGGAGAAGAGTCCGCTTTCATTCCCGCCGCCAGCAGCAGGGCCTCAGTGCCGTTTTCCCCAGCCCAGCTTAAAAACGCGGAAGCCGCGCAGCCCAGGCAGAAGATCAAACAGGCGCCTGCCGCCAGGTTTTTCGCTCCCTGGCGCAAAAATTTCCGTTCCATCTCACATTCTTCCCTTTCTGAAAAGACTGAAACATTTAGAAAAATTTACAATTTGTTTCTTGCGGTGCTTTTGATCCTTCTGTTACACTTAGTAGTAACGAACATACAAAGGAGTTTATCGATGTCCATTTATTCCGAAATTAAGCCGGAGGTCCGGGCACTGGCAGACCTCTGCATCGAAAGCAGCCGGATCGATCCGGAGCTCTACCCCAAATACGACGTGAAGCGGGGCCTGCGGGACTTGAACGGCAAGGGCGTCCTCACGGGGCTCACCAATATTTCCGAGATCGTCTCCAGCAAAACGGTGGACGGGAAGTCCGTGCCCTGCGAGGGAGAGCTTTACTACCGGGGCTACAGCGTGGAGGAACTGGTCCGCCGCCAGCCCCAGGGGGACAATTTCGGCTACGAGCGCACCGCCTATCTGCTGCTGTTCGGCCAGCTGCCCGATGAGAAGGGGCTCAAGGAATTCTGTGAGCTGCTGTCCTTTTACAGGACGCTGCCCACCAGCTTCGTGCGGGATATCATCATGAAAGCCCCCAGCGGAGATATGATGAACACCCTGGCCCGCAGCGTGCTCACTCTCTATTCTTATGACGAAGCCGCCGAGGATATTTCCGTTCCCAACGTGCT
>CAZBDS010000028.1:0-7942 GCA_964490735.1 uncultured Acutalibacter sp.
GCCGGAGCCAATTTGACCTGGGCGCGAAAGACACGGCGGAAACCCTGCTGGACAAGCTGGAGGCCGCCGCCCGGGATTTGATGCGCTCCTGCGGCAGGGAAACGATCCTGGGCATCGGGATAGCCGCCATGGGCCCCCTGGATTCCGAAAAGGGCGAGCTGCTCTCCCCGCCCGATTTCTACGGGATCCGCCGGGTAGCGCTGACAAAAATCCTGACGGAGCGACTGGGGGTTCCGGTGCTTCTAGGCAACGACATGGACGCCGCGGCGCTGGCAGAAAAGCTGTACGGCAGCTGCACGTTTCTGAAAAACTTCGTCTATGTGGGCCTGACCAACGGCGTAGGCGCCGGACTGGTGCTCAACGACTCCCTTTTCAGGGGCAGGCAGGGTTTTGTAGGCGAACTGGGCCACATGTCCATCGACTGCAGCGGCCCTCTCTGCACCTGCGGCAACCGGGGCTGCCTGGAAACCTACGTCAGCGTGCCCAAGATGATCGACCGCTTTCAAAGGGAATTCCACCGGGATTTTGCCAATTTTGGAGAGCTCTGCCAGTTTTGCGAATCGGACCCGGCAGCCGGGAAAGCCCTGAGCCAGCTCTTGGAAAAGCTTTCCGTGGCACTGATCAACCTCTGCAACCTGACGGACCCGGAAGCCATTGTGCTGGGCCATTCCGGCGCCCTGTTAACCGACGCTCAGCTGGAATTTCTGACCCGGCAGGTCAACGAAGGGATCTTGGCCCGGGGACTTACCCACATTCCCGTGCGGCGCAGCTCCTTCGGCACCGAGGCCTCCCTGTACGGGGCCGCCGCGCTGCCCCTGAAAAGCGTCTTTGACGGAAAGCTGGGGTACGACCGCTTTTTTCAAGGCTGAAGTCGTCCGTTCCGTCGGAAGCTTGCCAGAATAAAGCAAAAAAATACAGAATTATATTATTTGGACTAAACTCACTCTTTAAAATTTTGAAAGGGGATTTTTGCCGTGATCGATTACCGACAGGATTTCAGCCGGTTTTTCCAATTGGAGGAAGCCATTGGCAGCAAGCCCGGCAAGTGGCAGAAACGGATTTTGGCTGAGCTGCGCTTTGTCTCCCTTCTCTCGAAGGAAAACGGGGATCGCTATGAAAGCCAGCTCCAGCGGGCAGAAGCCATTTTGTCCAAGTCTTTGGAAACAGAGGGCGTTGTGACAAACACCGCGGCGGAACAGGCGGAGCAGGAGCTTCTCCCCTGCGCCGAAGAAGCGAAGAGCTACGAATTTCTGTGTGTGGCCCACGCCCACATCGACATGAACTGGATGTGGGGCTTCCACGAGACTGTGGGCTCTACGGTAGACACCTTCCGCACCATGCTCCAAATTATGAAGGAATATCCGGATTTCAGGTTTTCTCAGTCCCAGGCCTCGGTCTACCGCATTTTGGAGCGTTTTGCCCCCAGCATGCTGGAAGAGGTAAAGGAGCGGGTCAAAGAGGGCCGTTGGGAGGTTACGGCTTCCACCTGGGTGGAAAACGACAAGAACATGCCCAGCGAGGAAAGCCTCTCCCGCCAGTACCTGCTGGCAAAGCGTTATCTCTGCGACCTGTTCCAGCTGAGCCCTGACGACCTTTGCATCGACTTTGAGCCGGACACTTTCGGCCACAATATCAATATGCCCGAAATTGCCTCTAACGCCGGCATTAAATATTACTACCACTGCCGCGGCACCGTTCCCAACGGGATCCTCAACCGGTGGCGCGCGCCTTCCGGCGCGGAGCTGATGGTCTTTACCGAGCCGGATTGGTACAATACCGGCATGGGGACCCACACTGCGGAGCAGGCCATTGAACTGGCAAAAATCATCGGCCTCCGCTCGATCCTGAAAGTCTACGGCGTGGGAGACCACGGCGGCGGACCTACCCGGCGCGACCTGGACTGCATCATCGAAATGAACAGCTGGCCCGTCTATCCCCGCTTCCGCTTCTCTACGCTGCGGGAGTATTTCAATTTGGCGGAGCAGCTTCGCTCCTCCCTGCCCGTTATGGAAAAGGAAATGAACCTGATCTTTGACGGCTGCTACACGACCCAAACCCGGATCAAAACCGGCAACCGCCGCAGCGAGCGGGCCCTGCGCGCCGCAGAGCTGTTTTCGGCTCAGGCCGCCCTGCGCGCGGACATGGCCTATCCCGCAGGGATCTTTGACGAGGCCTGGGAAAAGGTTTTGTTCAACCAGTTCCACGACATTATTCCCGGCTCCGGCGTAACCGAGACCCGGGAATACGCCTCCGCCCTCTATCAGGAGGTGGGCGCCGCCGCTCAAACCCAGAGCAAGCTGGCCTTCCATGCCCTGACCGAAAAGATCGATACCTCTTCCCTGATCCCCGAGCAGGATATTTCTTTCAGCCGCGGCGAAGGCGGCGGCGCAGGTTACGACCTGTGCGGACGCTCTGCCGGAAAAGTCCGGATCTACCACGTGTTCCAGTCCGCGCCCCAGAAGCGGGAGCAGGTCACCGAATTCGTGGTCTGGGATTACGAGGGCAAAGAAGATCTTCTGGCCGTAAAAAGCCTGGACGGGACCTGGATCAACAGCCAGATCATCGACCGCGGCGATTACTGGGGCCATCACTTTGTCCGGTTGATCGCGCCGGTCTCCGTCCCAGCCAGCGGCTGGGCCACCTATCTGGTAGCCGAAAAGCCCGTAGAGGGCCCTTGGACTTTTGTAAACGACCTGCGCGCCCAGTTCCCCGATACCTTTATATTGGAAAACAACAAACTGCGGGCGGAATTCTCCCCTCTGGACGGCGCTTTGATCTCCCTGAAAGACAAGCGCAGCGGCCGGGAAATGCTCCCCGCAGGCTCCCGGGCCCAGTTTACCCTGGCCATGGAAGGCGTCCGCAAAAACGCGCTGAACGGAGGCGGGGGCATGAGCTCCTGGGCCACCGGGCGGCACAAGTCCATGGAGCCTCTGCAGAACATTGAGATTGCTCTGCTTCCCGGCGGCCCTGTGCGCAGCCGCATGGAACTGCAAGCCTCTTTCGGAAAGGCCTCTTCCATTCAGGCGGAAATCTATCTGGATCAGGACAGCGATGCTTTACAGTTCAACGTGACTTGCGACTGGCGCGAGTTCGGCGGCAGCGAGGAGGGCGTTCCCTGCCTGCTGTTCACCCTGCCCGAGGAATGCAGCGGCAACACTTACACTTACGATGTCCCCGCCGGCTTCATCAAACGGGAAGGCCTGGAGCTGGACCTGCCTGCCACCAATTTTGTGATGGCGGGTGAAGAAGGGGCTGCGGCGCTGATCCTGGCTTCCAAAGAAAAGTACGGCTACCGCTGCGGGAACGGCCGCATGGCCCTGACCCTGATCCGCGCCGCCTACGAGCCGGATCCCACGCCGGAGATCGGAATGCACAAATTCTCCTTTGCCGTACTGTGCCGGGAGGGCAAGAAGGAGCTGGCCGAGTACAGCCGCCGGGTCCGGGATTACATTGAGCCTCCGGTAGCAGTGTCCGGCTATCCTCATGGAGGGAACCTCCCCTCAGAGAACAGCTTTATCGAGCTTTCCGGCGGCACGGTGCTGCTCTCCTCCGTCAAGGGCGGAGAAGACGGGACCGCGGGCGTGCTGTTTGTCCGCCTGTTTGAGACCGCCGGCAAGGCGACCGAAGCGGTGCTCACTTGCAGCTTCGATGTGGCCGGGGCTTCCTTTGCCGACACCCTGGAGCAGCCTGCAGAAGGGAAAATCCGCGTGTCCGGCAGGGAGATCCATGTGCCGCTCAAGGCCTGCCAGCTGGTCAACGTGCGGATCAAAGCAGCAAACTAAGCAATTATTTTAGAAGGTTCACAAAATATTTATAAATGGGGTTTACAAACGCACTTCGGTGTGTTAGAATGGCCTTGTTGGTAAGCTTGTGTATTTTGGGGTAATATTTTTACAATTTAATTGGGCCATGTGCCGAACATGGCCCAAAAAATTCAAAGAGACAGTGTCTCTTTGTGTTGGCCACACAGTGGCCAACACCGTGACTTTTTCCCGCCCGTGTACTTTATTTCTCTTTTGGAGCATTCTATATATAACTGCATGAGGAGGAAAACCGCTTATGGCACGTACAAAAACCGCAGCTCCACCCGTCTCCCAAAAAACTTTGGGACAGCGCTTCGTAAGGAACCTGAAGAAGTATTGGCAGTATTACATATTGCTTCTTCCGGCGCTGGCGTATTTCATCATTTTCTGCTACGGCCCCATGTACGGCGCGCAGATCGCGTTCCGGAACTTTAACGCCAAGCAGGGAATCACCGGCAGCCCCTGGGTCGGCTTTGCCCACTTTACGCGCTTCTTCCGGTCCCCCTATTTCGGGACGCTGCTGCGCAACACGTTCGTTATCAGCCTGTACGGTCTGGTCGCAGGTTTTCCCCTGCCCATCATTCTGGCCCTCTCGCTGAACGAGCTGCAGAACCAGAAAGTGAAGAAATTCGCTCAAACAGTTACTTACGCCCCCTACTTCATCTCCATGGTGGTCATGTGCGGTATGCTGATCTCTTTCCTCAGCCCCAGCACCGGCATCATCAACAACATCATCAAGGCTCTGGGCGGAGAACCGATTCCCTTCCTGAGCAATGCCAGTATGTTCCCATCGATCTATGTTTGGAGCGGCATATGGCAGGGCACCGGCTGGGGCAGCGTTATTTACTTTGCCGCCTTGTCCGGTGTGGATCCCCAGCTGCTGGAGGCGGCCACCCTGGACGGCGCCACCAGAATGCAGAAAATCTGGTACATCAACATTCCCACCCTGCTGCCCACCATCGTCATCATGCTGATTATGAACTGCGGCAATCTGCTGTCTGTTGGCTATGAAAAGGCTTTCCTGCTGCAGAACGCTTTGAACCTGGATACCTCAGAGGTCATTTCCACCTATGTGTACAAAGCCGGTCTGGTCAACGCTCAGTACAGCTTCTCTACCGCCATTGGACTGTTCAATTCCGCGGTCAACATGGTCCTGCTGATTCTTGTTAACACGGTTTCCCGCAGGATCAGCGAAAATTCTTTGTGGTGAAAGGGAGGAACTGGATTATGGCAAAAGAAATGCAACCCGCAAAATCGAAGATCCGCCTTTCCCGCAACGATGTGATTTTCAACATCTTTAACTACACCTTCATCTTCCTGGTCGTGGTGGTCTGCCTGTACCCGCTGATCTATGTGTGCAGCGCTTCCATCAGCGAACCCAACCGGGTCAATTCCGGACAGATGTGGCTGTGGCCTGTGGACATCACCTGGGCGGGCTATAAAAAGGTATTCAGCAACGCCGACATCTGGACCGGCTATGGCAACACCATTTACTACACCGTAACCGGCACGCTGCTGAACCTGGCTGTCACCCTGCCCTGTGCCTATGCTCTTTCCAAGAAAAAGCTGCCCTTTAAAAAAGTCATCAACTTTATCATTCTCTTTACCATGTTCTTCAGCGGCGGCCTGATCCCCCTGTACATGCTGGTAAACAACCTGGGGCTTCTGGACACTCTTTGGGCGGTCATTCTGCCCACGGCAGCCTCGGCCTATAACATCATCATCACCCGCACCTTTATGGAGACCACAATCCCCGACGGCTTGGAGGAAGCTGCGGAAATTGACGGCTGCGATCCCTTCCAGACCTTCTTCCGCATCATTCTTCCCCTTTCCGCCCCCATCATCGCTGTTATGGCGCTGTTCTACGGCGTTGGCCACTGGAACAGCTACTTCAACGAAATGATTTTCCTCAGCGACCGAAAGAGGTTTCCCCTGCAGGTCATTCTGCGTGAGATCATCATCGTTACCCAAATCAGCGCGGGTGTTAACGCCACCGTTGGAAATGTGGAGGCCAAGACTCAGGCCGAAATGCAGCAGCTGGCAGGCATCATCAAGTATTCCGTTATGATCGTCTCCACCCTGCCCATCATCATTATCTACCCCTTCCTGCAGAGATTCTTTGTAAAGGGCGTTATGATCGGTTCCATTAAAGGGTAATCCGCTTTTGCGGACCCTTTTGGGAATAAATATCTATTTAGAAAGGACGAAAGCAAAATGAAGAAACGCGTACTTGCACTTGTACTCGCAGTTGCTATGCTGACGAGTATCCTGGCTGGCTGTGGAAACAGCAGCAACAGCAGCTCTTCTCCCGCTTCCACTCCGGAGACCAGCTCTTCCACGCCCGCCAGCGAACCCGCATCCACCCCTGCCGAGCCCGCAAGCGGCAATGTCAACCTGGAAGGCTATCCCATCGTGAACGAGCCCATCACGGTCTCTATGATGGGTATGCGCGCCGGTATCCACGGCGACTGGGACAAGATGGAGTTCTTCGACATTATGGCGGAAAAGACCGGTATCAACTTTACCTATGATACCCCCGCCACCGAAGTCTTCACCGAGAAAAAGAACCTGGCCATGAACGGCGGCACCTATCCCGAGGTTATGTTCGGCGCCGGCCTGACCACCAACGAGCAGGTCAAATACGGCTCTCAGGGCATTCTGCTTCCTCTGGAAGACCTGATTGACCAGTACTGCCCCAACATTCAGGCTATGTTTGATGCCAAGCCCGGCACCCGCGCTTCCATCACCGCGCCTGACGGCCACATCTACGCTCTGTGCCAGGTGGCTTTCAGCCCCCTGATGTCCACCGCCATGTGGGTAAACCGCGAGTGGCTGGATAAGCTGGAAGTCGATCCCGAAGACCTGCCCACCGATGTGGACGGCTTCTTCGATCTGATGGTCCGCTTCCGCGACGAGGATCCCAACGGCAACGGCGAGAAGGACGAGATCCCGCTGAACGTGTTCGACGATTCCAACAAGGGCGACGGCCTCTACAATCAGATGCTGCCTTACTTTGGCGTAATGGGTCCTGAAATCTATGTGGACGACAACGGCACCATCCATTACGGCGCCATCGATGACAACGCCAAGGTTGCCTTCGAGTTCTTCAACAAGCTGTGGACTGAGAACATTGTCACCCATGAAATGTTCACCCATGGTTCTGCCGATGCTATCGCTCAGGGCGCTGAGGGCCTGAACGGCGCTGGCTACCACGCCCTCCCCCGCTTCGTCTTCGGCAACATGGAGCCCGAGAAGGAAGCCACCTATCCCATCATGCCCGCCCTGTCCAGCTCCGTCAATCCCGAGCAGACCTGCGTGCGCGGCACCGGCATCACCCAGGGCGTTTTCGCTCTGACCGACAAGTGCTCTGAGGAAACCGCCATCGCCATGATGCGCTGGGTCGATTACCTCTACGGCGAAGAGGGTTCCTGGCTGATCCACTATGGCCCCGAGGGCCATATCTGGGAAGTCTCCCCCAACGATCCTTCCCTGCATGTGTACATTCAGCCCACCGACGGCCGTAACGTGGAAGAGGTCCGCGGCGGCGAGATCACTCCCGACTGCGGCGTTGCCTGCCCCAAGTGGGTCCGCGACACCACCGAAGGCGCCTGGGACGACGTGCAGCAGCAGGCTCGCATTGCCTGGAGCGACAAGAACCTGAACCCCTATAACAAGATCAGACTGCCCGAGATGTTCCTGACCGACGAGGAGCAGTCTGTTGTTGACATGTACAGCACCGACCTGACCAAGTACCGTCAGGAGAACGAGGCTAAGTTCGTGACCGGCGAGAAGTCCTTCGACGAGTGGGATTCCTTCGTGGACGGCATGAAGAGCATGGGTGTTGACGAGCTCATCAGCACCTATCAGCAGGCTTATGACCGTTGGGCTGCCAACAACAAGTAAGTCCTGTTCCTGAGCAAAGTTCCATAATAGTTTGAAAACTGGTCCCAACGGATATAACTCTCTTCTGTTTATCTCGTTGGGACCGTTTTTTTATCAACCTGCGCTTTTCGCGCAAAGGAGGACATCATGAAGCGTCTTTCAGATTATGTAAACCCCTATGTTGGCACGATCTCCCACATGCTGACCTCTACCACCCCGGAAGTCATGTACCCCTACGGCATGGCGCGCAGCGCTCC
>CAZBDS010000028.1:7952-11901 GCA_964490735.1 uncultured Acutalibacter sp.
GGTAAAGGACAACGGCGACTATTATTGCAATGACCGGGTCCATGGCTTCCCTCTGGGCGCCGCCTACATCATGCCTGGAAAAGACGGCGATTTCGCCAACACCTTCGATCACAGCCGTGAGGAGTCCCACTGCTATTACCTGCGCATGGAGCTGGACGAGCACGACTTGGTGGCGGAAACCACGGTGACCCAGCATGTCTACCTGCACCGCTTTTCCGGCCAGGACAGCCTGAAGCTGTTCTTCCCCGCCGGCGAAGCTACGGTGGACGGCGACGTCATCTGCGTAAAGCTCCCCCTGAACAGCCGCCAGAAAAAGATCACCCAGTATGTCTATATCAAAACAGAGGGTGCGAAGGTCCTTTCTCAGGAAGCCGAAGCCATGGTACTGTCCGTTTCGGACAAAACCGTGGTGGCCGGCGCAGTGTCCCTGATTTCTTTTGAAAGCGCCAAAGCCAGCTACGCTCTGGAGGCCGAAGGAAAAAGCTTTGACGCGCTGAAGGAGCTGGCCCAGCAGGTATGGGACGAGCAGCTGTCCAAGATCCGGGTCTCCGGCAACACCGAGGAGACCAAGGGGACTTTCTACACCGCCATGTACCGCGCCTTCCAGCGCATGACCGACTACACGGAATATGGGAAATATTACAGCGGCTTTGACGGGAAGGTCCACGAGGGGACCTTCTACACCAACGACGGCCTGTGGGACACCTTCCGCTGCATGCACCCGTTGCAGCTTTTGGTGGACACCAAGCGGCATCAGGATATTCTGGAAAGCTACAACCAGATGTACCGTCAGAGCGGGCTGATGCCCTGCTTCCCCGGCGTGGACGGCGACCTGCCCGTCATGATCGGGTTCCACGCGGCCTCCCTGTTTGCCGACGCCAAAGCCAAGGGCATTGAGGCGGACTACGAGACCGCTTACGAGGGGATCCGCAAGAATGCCATGGAGCAGTCTATGATGCCCTGGTGCTGCGACGCCCCCGCCGGGAAAGAGGAGCAGTGCTATGTGGAACAAGGCTTCTTCCCTGCCCTGAAGCCGGGCGAAAAGGAAGACTGCCCCTATGCCCATCCCTTTGAGCGCCGTCAGTCCATCGCTGTAACCCTGGAACACTGCTACGACGACTGGTGCGCCGGTCAGCTGGCGGAGAGCCTGGGCAAAAGCGAAGACGCCGCCCTGTTTGCCAAGCGCGCCCAAGGCTACCGTTCCCTGTACAAGGAAGACATCGGCCTGATGGCTCCCAAGTCCATCGACGGCCAGTGGATCGAAGACTTTGATCCCAAGTTTGCCGGCGGCATGGGCGGCCGGGACTACAGCACGGAAAACAACACCTGGACGTATACCTGGTCCGTTTTCCACGACCCCGAGGGGTTGGCGGAGCTGATGGGCGGCAAGAAAAAGGCCGGTGAGCAGCTGGATCAGCTGTTCCGGGAAGGCTTCCAGAAGAGCGGAAAGAGCAAGTTCCTCTATCTGGGCCAGTTCCCCGACTCCACCGGTTTGATGGGCCAGTTTGCCATGGGCAACGAACCTTCTTTCCATATCCCCTATCTGTACGATTACTTCGGGCAGCCCTGGAAGGCCCAGAAGAAACTGCGGGAGCTGATGGACATCTGGTTCACCAATTCCCCCACCGGCATCTGCGGCGATGAGGACGGCGGCGCAATGTCCAGCTGGTATGTGTTCTCTGCTATGGGCTTCTATCCTGTCTGTCCCGGAAAGCCCGAATACGCCATGGGCACTCCCCTGTTTGACACGATGGAGATGCGCATGGAAAACGGCAAGGTATTCCGGATCGTCAGCAAGGGCGCCGGAGACGGCCTGCGCTACGTTAAGTCCGCCACCCTGAACGGCAAAAAGCTGGACCGTCCCTTCCTCACCCACGAACAGATCGTTTCCGGCGGAGAACTGGTGCTGGAAATGGACCGGGTTCCCAATAAAAACTGCTGAGGTATTGGCAATATGAAACTTTACTGCGTAATTTCCCACACCCACTGGGACCGGGAATGGTACATGCCCCTGGAAAAATTCCGCTTGAAGCTGATCGATCTGATCGACCGCTGCCTGCGCACCCTTGAGAAATATCCTTCCTTCATTTTCCATCTGGACGCTCAGACGGTGGTGCTGGAGGACTATCTGGCAGTCCGGGAATCCAAGCGGGCGCAGCTGGAAAAATATATCCGCGAAGGACGTCTGGTGGTGGGCCCCTGGTATTTGCAGAACGACCTGTACCTTACCAGCGGGGAAGCCACTGTGCGGAACCTGCTGGAGGGGTCCCGGCTCTGCCGGGAATTCGGCACCGAGCCCTGCCCGGTTGGCTATCTGCCCGACCAGTTCGGCAACATCTCCCAGCTGCCCCAGATCCTGAACGATTTCGGGATCCACAGCATTGTGTTCGGCCGGGGCTACAGCAAATTCTCCCCCGATGGCAAGCGCTTGCCCGCCAAAAGCGAGTTCCTCTGGCGGGGCCCGGACGGCACAGAGGCGCTGGCGGTACATATGAAATACTGGTACAACAACGCCCAGCGTTTTTCCGCGAACATCGAAACCTCCATGCACTTGCTGGAAGTGGTGGAAAAACTGTTTGACGATGTGGCCCTCACCCCCTATCTGCTGCTGATGAACGGCGTGGACCACTTGGAAGCCCAGGACGATCTGCTGCCCATTTTGGAACAGCTGAACCAGCGGCTTCCCGAAGGAAAGCGGGTAGAGCAGATGCGTCTGGACCGCTATATCCAGCTGGTCCAGGAGGATCTGGACCGCCGCGGCGTTTCGCTCCCCGTACACGAGGGCGAGCTGCGGGAAGGCACTGACTGGGACGTCTTAAAGGGCACCCTGTCTTCCCGGTCTTATCTGAAGACCGCCAACGTGCAGGCCCAGAACATGCTGGAACACGTTTTGGAGCCCCTGTACTCCATGCTGTATTACTATGGCGGCAAAGAGGTCTACTCACAGGACCATTTCCGCTATCTGTGGAAAAAGCTGATGCAGAACCACCCTCACGATTCCATCTGCGGGTGCAGCCGCGACGAAGTCCACGCGCACATGGAGGACAACTACGCGCGCATTGGGGAAATGTCCGAAGCCATGGTGGAACGGGGCATGAAGACCCTGGCGGAGCACATGGACGCTCCTAAGGATGCCCTCTACAAGATTATGGCAGTGAATACCACAGAGACTGCCCGTTCCGGGCCGGTCTCAGTAGAGCTGGACATTCTGGAAACGGACGGCGTACCGGCCTTTACGCTGGAGGACTCTGAGGGAAATCCCGTAGACTTCCAGATCAGGTCTGCCCAAGCCGCCCGGCGGGACGTGTTCAGCCCCATCAATCTTCCCGGCGTGTTGGACGTGACCCGCTATGAACTGGATCTTTATGTCAAGGATCTGCCGCCCTTCTCCGCCAGAAGCTATTTTGTGAAGAAACGGGACAGCTTCCCGGCGCAGAGCGGCGAAACTGCCTCTGACGGTACGTACCGCCTGGAAAACGAGTTCCTCACCGTCACCGTAGACCCCTCCGGCAGGGTAGATCTGACCGACAAGCGTACCGGCGTCCAGTATCCGGACCTTCTGGAACTGGAGGACACCGCGGATCGGGGCGACAGCTATGTCTATTTCAGCTCCGAAGACCCGGCGATCTACGGCTCCCGGTTCCCCGCCCAGGTGGAAATGACCGAGGCGGGGGCCTTCCGACAGGCCTGCCGGATCACCAGAGTTTTGCAGGTGCCGGAACATTACAACTTTGAGAAAAAGGCAAGAAGCACCGAGACGGCAAACTGCAATGTGGCCTTAGACCTTACGCTGGAACAGGGCGTGCCCTATCTGAAGATCGGCTACACCCTGGACAATCGCGCCCGGGATCACCGCATCCGCCTGCTTGTCCGCACCGGGATCAACACAGCGGAAAGCATTGCCGACATTCCCTTTGACCTGGTATCCCACCGGAAGGAGGATCACTAT
>CAZBDS010000029.1:0-11884 GCA_964490735.1 uncultured Acutalibacter sp.
ATCTGATGGGTGAACGCACTCCCCACCTGGACCCCGACTGCCGGGGCGTTTACTTCGGGCTTTCCGCTATCCACACCAAATACGATATGCTGCGGGCTGTGATGGAGGGCGTAACCTACTCCCAGCGAGACAGCGTAGAGATCCTTCGCGGCATGGGGGTGGAAACCTCTGAAATGCTGGCCTGCGGCGGCGGCGGAAGCTCCCCCCTGTGGCGGCAGATGCTGGCGGACACCTACAACTGCCCGGTAAAAACTGTAAAATCCAAGGAAGGGCCGGCCCTGGGCGTGGCGATCCTGGCCGGTGTTGGCGCGGGGCTTTATTCTAGCGTAGAAGCCGCCTGCGACGCCATGATCCAATACAACGAAGCGCAGGAACCCATTGCGGAGAACGTACCAAAGTATGAAGCGTTCTACCAGATTTACCGTTCTCTGTACCCTGCTTTGAAGGACAGCTTTAAAACCCTGGCAGCCGTACAATAGACTACAACAGAACAGACCCCGGAGGAAATCCCTCTGGGGCCTTTACTTTTGCGCATTTTACCTACAGATAGAGAAAGGGAGCGGATCTCTCCGCTCCCTCTCCCTATGGGGTATCTAATAAATTAAGTAGAGTTGAAACCTTACTTAGCGTCGTAAACTCCCATAACGACCTTGGCAGCCTCAGAACGCTTGGTGAGACCGTTGGGGTCAAACTTGGTAGCGGACTTGCCGTCGATGATGCCGGCATTCTTAACCGCGTAGATATAGCCCTCAGCCCAGTTGCCCTTCACATCGGCGAAGCCTTCGCCAGTGGTCTCGGGCAGGCCCATCGCGTTGGCAACAATCTTCGCCATTTCAGCGCGGGTGATGTTCTTGTTGGGCTTGAAGGTGCCGTCGCCGTAGCCGCCCAGGTAACCCATCTTCTGGCAATAGTCGATGGCGGCGGAAGTCTCGGTGCCGGCGGGAACGTCCTTAAAGGAGGACTCGGTCATGTAAGCATTCTGGTTGTAGCCGTCAGCGCGGGCAATGAACAGAGCGAACTGACCGCGGGTGACGTTGCCGTTGGGATTGAACTTGGTAGCGCTTACGCCCTTGACAATGCCAAGGTTGAAAGCACGCATAACCACACTGTAGAACCAATCGCTGGACTTCACATCGTCAAAGGACTGAGAAGCTTCCACATGAATGGTGTAGGTCTTGCTGCTCTTGCCATCCTCGGAAACCACGGTGAAGGTCTGGTCAGCGGTGAAGTTGTAAGCGGACACGCCGTTGTTAACAACCTGATTGTTGACAGGATCGCCGAGGTAAATCCTCGCATACTTGGAAACCGTGAAGTTGGGAACCAGAGAGGTGATCTCAGTGCCCACAGGCAGGGTGATGTTGATCACGTTCTTGCTGTCGGGCTTGCCCACCACATTGTTGATGGACACGCTGGACAGAGTAGCGCCGGTCTCGGGATCTGCAACCTTGTAGGAAACAGCATAGGTAGCAGCAGCGGAAGGACTGGTGGTGATCTTGTCGCCGTCCTCGCTCTCGACGTAGAGAGTGGTCACGCTGGCGCCGGTGCCGTCAGCGGCCAGGCCGGTCAGGGCTACGCCGCCGCTCTTGTAGTTGCCGTCCTCGTCGTAAACAATGGGGCTGATAATGCTGCCGGCGGAAACAGAGGTAGCCACGGTCTCGCCGTTGTTCACCTTAAAGTCGATGTACAGGGTATCGCCCACGAAGTGAGCGGGAATGTTGCCGAAGGTGATGGTGCTGCCGGCGATAGAACCGGTAACAGTCTCCTTGGTGGTGTTGTCAAACAGGGTGACAACGGGAGCGCCCAGAACCACACGGGCAGGAACCTGCTTCACAATCAGCTTGTAGCTCTGGTACTTGCCGCTGTTGGCCAGCTTCCAAGCGTTGTTGTAAGTGGTGGGGGCAGTGCCGCCCTCGCTGACAACGATCAGCTCCAGAGTCTTGGGAGTCTTGTCGGAAGCAGAAGTCTCGGTGCCATTGAAATCGGAGCCGGGAACAGAAATGGCGGTGCCATCGGTCTTGCCTTCCACATCAATGGGAGCCAGAGCGGCAGCGGTGGAAGCGGCGGTCTTGTAGTAGACCTTGGCGCCCTTGGAAACTTCCACGTTTACGGGAACCACAGAGTTGGCGGCAGCGAAGTTATACTCGCTGTAGGGAACTTCCACAGTGATGTTGGTGCCGGAAACCTTACCGGTGTACACATTGTCCTCGGTAACGTCAGCGTCGTCAGTAACGGCGGTAACACCAAAGGCGGTAATGCTCTTGCCGATCTCGGCAGGGAGCTTCTTCACGATCACGTTGAAAACGTTCTGAGAATTGTTGGAAGCGGTAACAGTGATGTCGTTGCCCTTATCCTTGCCGTCAAAGGTGTCGGGGAAAATGGCGGTTACATCAGCGCTGGTCAGCTTGTCGCCGGACGCATAGGTCATAGAAGACACAGCGCCGTTGGACAGGCCGTACTCCAGAGTCCACTCCTTGCCGCTGTCGGACAGAGTAGCAGGTTCGGTGGAGAAGGGCACGTTGAAGGTCACATCGCGGCCGTTGATAACAGCGGTGTAGGTCGTGTCATCGGGAGCGGTGAGGACCATGGAGAGCAGACGGGCTTCCTGGTCGATGCCAACCTTCTTGACCACCAGAGTGTAGTCGGTGTAAGCGGGATCGGTGCCAACGCTGGACACAACACGCAGAGTGTTGGTGCTCTCGGCGCTGCCGTCGAAAGTAGCGCTCATAGTTACCCAAGTATCGGCATTGCCGGTAGCGGTGCTGGCGGCGCCGATCAGGCTGACAGCAGCGCCCTTGGAGGCCTTCACCTGCATGGTCAGAGCATTGCTGCCGGCCTGGCTCATAAAGGAAGCGGGCAGCTCCACGGTGATGGTGTTGCCGGAAATGTTGGCGTTGTAGTTGCCAATCTTCACAGCGGAAACAACGGCCTTGTCGTCATTGGCAGGAACCGTAACGCTCAGGGTAAAGGTCTTGGTGCCGGTAGAGCTGGGATAGGAATAATCCAGAGTGACAGAGCCGCTCAGTACAGGCACATACAGCTTGGCGCCGGACTTTACTTCCTTGGCGGAAGTAGCGGCGGGATACTCTACAGCGGTAGAGGTAACCTTCACAGAGGGATAGCCCACGGTGAAGTTTACGGGAACCACGTAGTACTCAACGCTGTTATCGTCCTTCACCGTCTCGGTGCCGTAGGGCAGGTTGACAGTGATGGTGTTGAGAGTAGCGTCAACCTCAGTCTCCTCGGTCTCGCCGGTAACGGAGAAGCTGGGGAAGTAGTCGGGGTTGTTCACCACCGCGGTGTAGCGGCGGGAAGTGCCGGCCTCGGAGGTGACGGTGAACACGATGTTGGCGCCAACCGTGTAGCCAGCCAGCTTATACACGCCGTCAGCGTTGCTGTTGATGGAAGCGCCGCTGTTGACCGTCAGGGTGGCGGAAGCGTCGTTCAGCGTAACAAGAACGAAATCGCTGGCAGGGTTTACACCCTCATAAGCGGTGGTAATGGTATGCACGCCGTTCACAACGGTGGTGCTGCCGTACTGGAGGCTCTTCGTCTCCAGGCCGATGGCCTTCACACCGTTATCGGTGCTGGCAACAGCAAAGGTCAGGGTGATGGTGTACTCCTGGGAATTGACAGTGTCGCTGTCCCAAACAGAGAACTTCACCTGCTTGTTGTCAATGCTGTCCTGCGCCAGCGTGGTCGTGAAGATACCGTTGGTGGCAGAGACAAAGGCGCCGTCGTAAGCGACCTGTCCCTTGCCGCCCGCAGTAACGACCTCCAGGTTGGAGCTCGTGCTGGTGCTGCTGGGAACCGTAACGGTTCCGGTGGTGCCGCTGAGCGTAACAGCCTTGCCGTTAACCTTAACGCTGGTAACAGCAGGAACTTCCGCAGCAGAAGCGCCGAGAGGAATCATTGCGACGACCATCAGCATGGCCAGGAGCATCGCAAGTGATTTCTTCAGAAACTTGCTTTTGTTCATGATTTCAACCCTCTTAAATTTTAGATTCTCACAGGGCATGATTTCCCCATGAGTTGAGATATCTATATAATAATCGCTGCCCCCGAAAAAAGCAAGCCTTTTTTTCAACTTTTTTACCGAATTTACATAATTTTTTGGTTTTTGGCGGTTTTTCCCGCAATTTGGCAGTTAATCGCGGCTCAGTTCGGCAATGGCGTCGCGGGATAATTCCCGGCCGTGCTCGGCGCAGTAGGCGTACAGCACCCGGGCGGCGCCCAGGCCCTTGCCGTACCGTCCCGCCGCCGCCCGCACCCTGCCCCGGGTGCGCAGCGGACCGCTTACCGCCAGATAGTAGCCGCCCCGGTAGATGCTAAGGCTGCCAGAAAGCTTTGGGCGGATCCGGGAAAGCTCTGCAATGGCGCCGCAGAGGGCCCGGGCTCCGCCCAGTTTATACACCAGCGGCTGCACCGGCCGCTTAATCTTATACCGTTTCACAACCCCACCCCTTTTCTTCTTCAATAGTTTATGCGCCAAAGGGGGGCAAGGTGAACCGGCCTGATTTTTTACCGGGCAGTAACTGTTCTATCTAGCGGCTTCCCGCAGCTGCCGAATGGCCTGGGCGGGCTGGGGGGCCCGGAACACCGCGGTGCCCGCCACAAGGATATCGGCTTCGCGGCAAAGGGAGACAGTCTGCAGATTGACGCCGCCGTCCACCTCAATGAGCGCGCCGGGAAGGTTTTCTTTTAAATAGGGGATTTTTTTCAGGCACTCGGGCATCAGCTTCTGCCCGCCAAAGCCGGGTTCCACGGTCATCACCGTAACCAGGTACAGAGCCTGCCCATAGGGCACAAGCCGAGCGGGGTCCGTGCCGGGGCTAACGGCCAGGCCGGGACGGGCGCCGCTTGCCCGAATGGCTTCCAGCACCCGGGCGGGATCGTCTTCGCACTCGATATGGAAGGAGATGCTGTCGGCGCCCGCCTTGCGGAAGGCGTCGATATACTTTAAGGGGTGGGCAAGCATCAGGTGGACGTCAAAAAACAGATCGGTCTTGTCCCGCAGGGCGGCTACCACCGCCGGGCCAATGCTGAGATTGGGCACGAAGCAGCCGTCCATCACGTCGATGTGGAGCATGGGGGCCTCTGCCACCCGGGCCACTTCCCGGCCCAGGTCGGAGAAATCCGCGGCCAGCAGCGACGGGGCGATTAGGGGGAGCTCTTCTTTCTCTGGGGTCAAGCATACCACCTCCGGGTTTCACTACCGTTAACTATACACCCTTCCGGGGAGAAAGTCAAAGGCCACGCCCGGTTTCCCGGCCATGGCCCCTTTATCTGAAAGCGCCCGGCAGTGCCGGCCGCTTTTCCATTCTATGCGCGAACGCCCTTTCCTGCGCCTACAGCTGACAGGCCATTTGGGCCAGCACTGCAAATACCGGAATGGTGAGAATAGACAGGATCGTGGAAGCTGCCACAGTCTTTGAGGCCAATTTGGAATCGCCGCCGTATTCCACCGCGAAAAGCACAGTGTTGGCCGCCACCGGAGCCGCGGCCTGGATCACGCTGCCGGTGAAGAGCTCCGGCACGGGGCGGATCAGCAGCAGCACGGCCAGGTACACCGCCGGAGCCGCCACCAGCCGCAGAAAGCAGACCTTGTACACGTTGAGGTCCGTCACAAAGGACTTCCAGCTGACCCGGGCCACATAGCTGCCGATGATCAGCATGGCCAGGGGGGTGTTCAGGCCGGCCAGAAAGCCCACGGGCTCGGTGATCAGGGCGGGCGGGTCCAACTTGAAAAAGTAGACCGGCAGTCCAAACACCAGACCGATAACGCCGGGGTTTAAAACCGCCTTCTTCAGGTTCAATTTGCCCTCGCTCATCATGTAAAAGCCATGGGTCCAGCAGATGAGATTGAACACCACGATAAAGAAAGAGCCGTATACCACGCCCCGGTTTCCCAAAATCGCCTGGATCAGGGGCAGGCCCATAAAGCCGGCGTTGCTGTAAATGGCGGAAAAGCGCAGGACTTTCCTCCGGGGCGTGGGTTCCTTCCGGAAGAAGAGCATACTAATAAATATAGAAATCACGATCGCCAGAGCGGAAAGGCCCACGGAAAGCAGCAGCTCGCTGACGCGGAGCTCATCGTTGGAACCCAGGAAGGAATCCACGATCAAACAGGGGGTCACAATCTTCAGCAGAATGGAGGTGATCTCCGCCCCGCCTTTTTCGGTAAGCATGCCCCGCTTTGTGATGATGCAGCCTACGGCGATCAGGATCAGCATGACGCCGACCTTGCCAGCCACCGTTAACAGTGCTTCCATCTCCGTTTCCCCTTTCCTTTGCCCCGCTTATTCGTTCTCGGGGCCGTCCTTGTCTTCCCCGTCCTCTTTCCCGCTGCTCAAGGTTTTGCGGCGCTCCAGGAAGAAGGCCACGGTCAGCACCGCCAGCGCCAGGAACGAGGCGATCCGCAGGGCCCAGCCCCAGCCGCCGGCGAACAGGTCGTCCGGCAAAAGGGCGTCCGCCAGCCACCAGGCTCCCAGCAGAATGAAAAAGCCCCCGGCAAAATAGAAGATCTTGTTTTCCTTCGACACGGAAAAGAGCAGTATCAAACCTACTACAAACCACAGAATCGCGTAAAAATATGCCATGGTGCGCCGTCCTTTCCAAATCGGGTCCGGCCCGTTTCCGGCCGGCTTGCCAGTCTTATCAATTATAGCCGCTTTCGGCGGAAAATACAAGCCGCCTGGGACAAAAGAA
Organism: uncultured Acutalibacter sp.; assembly: GCA_964490735.1. Classification (GTDB taxonomy): domain Bacteria; phylum Bacillota; class Clostridia; order Oscillospirales; family Acutalibacteraceae; genus Acutalibacter. The sequence goes on from CAZBDS010000029.1 coordinate 6,706, forward strand.
AAGCAGGGGCTCTGGCCCCCGCTTTTCTTTCTGTTGGGTTTTCGTCCTGTTAAGGCAAGATGTATACCACCATGTCCCGACGGCCGATAATGCTGCACTCCTCCACTGTGTTGTAATAGAGGTCGCACAGAACCTGGCCGGAGAGCATGGCCCCGCCTGTATCGCCGGCCACACCGTAGCCATACACTACGCTGCCGTCGGGAGACACCACATACATTCTGGTGCCATAGGGAATGATGTCGGGGTCAACGGCAATGATGCCGTACTCGGCCGTAAGTCCAATAGAGGTGGTCCCCCCGGGAATACAGGCCGCCGTGCACTCGCCTATCATCTTCTTCGCATAGGAAACCACATTGCCGTCCGCGTCCACAAAGGTGCCGTTATATCCTTCTGTATAATGGCTGCCGGAAGAATCGTCTTCCTCCCGCACCTTGGTGCCCTTTACGACCACCTCGGGAACGGGCTCCTTTACAACCTTCTCCGAAACCGCTTCCTTCTTGTCCAGCTTGCCGGCCACGTAGCTGAGCTTGTAGGTAACTTCCTTTTCGCCCAGTACGCCGGCGGTCTTCACCTGGGTTTCGTCCTCGTACATTTCATCGGAGGTCACATACTGAACGGGATAGGGGACTTCTTCCTTTTCCACAACCTCTTTCACTTCCACCCGGGTAACGACAATGTGCATGTCGTCTTCCAGCTTGGCCTTTCGGTCCACATTCAGCCGGTCGTCGTCGGAAAGGGCTATGCCGCATTTCTTCAAGGCCGCCCCCACCGTCTCGGCGGAAACCTGATATTCCCCGGTTTTGCCGTCGGCGGTAATTTTAACCTTTTTGGTGCGGCTGACCCGGATCCGCATGTTGTCAAACAGAGGCTCGTCCAGCTCGTAATTGGCAGAATCCCTGCCATTCAGGGTCAGGCCCGCCTCATTCAACGCATCGGCCACCGTGCCGCCCACCAGAACCAGTTCTTTCTTCTGGCCGTCGGCAAACACCACAACCCGGCAGGAACGGCGGATCTCGATAGGGGTCCCAGTCTCGATCACCGTGTTGCGGGTGGGGCTTACACTGTCGTTATCTTTTAACAGGATATTGTTGCTTTCCAGCGTCTTCTGAACCGTATCGCCCCGGTAGGCTACCAAATGGGTTTCCTTCCCGGCTTCCTTCACCGTCAGGGACACGCCCCGGCGGACGTAGATGGTGGTGGTGTTTTCCACCCACTCGGCCACATCCAACGGACCCAGCGGTTTAAGCCCCAGGCCTTCCGCCTGCGCCAGAACGCTGTCCAGATCCGTATTGTTCATGCTGAAGGTATAGGATTGATCCCCGTCGATCACATTGGCGGAAACCGTGTTAGCCATTACGGTTACAAATGAGGATACACTGAAAGCAAGGGCAAGAATGAGCGCAACTATTCCCCGGAATACGAGAAACCTGGGCGCCTTCTTCCTATGTTTTCCGCGCATACTGATACTCCTTTCGCCGCCCGTTAAGCGGTTACAGGGGCTAGTATAGTAAATATTTCACGAGGTGTCAAAATTTTTCGGCGGTCAAATTTATATAGATTGCACAAATCTGAATGGGTCATTCCTTAACATAACACTTTTTTCCAGGGGATTTTGCCCCCTTTTCGACCCTTTCCCTCAAATTATGGAAACCGGGCCATGTGCAAAATGTATCAAAATGGGAGGTTACAAAAAGGTTTCAATTTCAAAAAATGAAAAAATAATGCATATTTATTCTATAAATTGCGAAATTTCCTGACTTTCAACGGATTTTTAACAAGGTGTTGTGTATAATTCTGATAACAATATACAGGCCTTTGGAAAAAACCCGAGAATTCCGGCTCTTTTGCGGCGCCCTTCTCAGAGAAAATCTTCCCGCAGGAAAAGTTTTCCACAAGGATTCTGCATGGTAATACAAAATCTTTTGGGCCCGGCATGGCTTTTAGGCCAGTTTCCGGCCGCAGCGTTCCAGCACTTCCGAGCGGGAAAACTGACCCCCATCCGATTGTGTTATTGACATATGCTCATAATGTGCTAAACTATAAAAAGAGAGGTGGTGTTATGCCAAGACCAACTAAGTGCCGCCGGGTCTGCCGCTATCCCGAAACCCTGGCCTTTCAGCCGCAGGACGGCGCAGATCAGGAAGTTGTCGTGCTGACTGTGGACGAGTTCGAGACCATACGCCTCATCGACCGGGAACGGCTTTCCCAAGAAGAGGCCAGCTTACAAATGGACGTGGCCCGGACCACCGTGCAGCGCATTTACGACAGCGCCCGGCGTAAAATCGCCGAGATGCTGGTCCGCGGCCTGCCCCTGCGGATCGAGGGCGGGGATTACCGCCTGTGCGGCGGCGACGGCATCTGCCCCAGACAAAACTGCCAGATCAAGCAGCTGCAAAACCAATTTGAAAAAGGAGATTTCAGCATGAGAATCGCAGTCACCTATGAGAACGGAATGATCTTTCAGCATTTTGGCCATACGGCCCAGTTTAAGCTTTACGATGTGGAGGACGGCAAAGTAACCTCCAGCCAGGTGGTGGACACCCAGGGCTCCGGCCACGGGGCACTGGCAGGTATCCTGCGGGCGGTAAAGGCAGACGTCCTGATCTGCGGCGGGATCGGCGGAGGCGCCCAAGCCGCGCTGGCCGAGGCGGGGATCAAGCTTTACGGCGGCGCCAGCGGCAGCGCCGACCAGGCGGTAGATGCCCTGCTGGCGGGAACGCTGGCCTTTAACCCCAATGTTCACTGCAGCCATCACGACCACGAGCACGGGTCGGAGCCCCATGCCTGTGGCGATCATGGCTGCGGCCACGGTCACTGTCATTCCTGATACTGAAAGGCTTTTGCCACAGAAAACGGCTCTTCCCGCAAAGCGCGGGGAGGGCCCTTTTCTTCTTCCGCAGAATATCCCGGCCGGGAAAAAGAAAAAGCTCCCGAAAAGGGAGCTTTTGTCTTTGTAAAGAGACTCGCCTTGCCCGCAATTATCTCTTGGAGAACTGGGGAGCGCGGCGGGCGGCCTTCAGGCCGTACTTCTTTCTTTCCTTCATTCTGGGGTCGCGGGTCAGGAAGCCGGCCTTCTTCAGCACGGAGCGAAGATTCTCGCCGTCATACTGGAGCAGGGCGCGGGCCACACCGTGACGAATGGCGCCGGCCTGGCCGGTAACACCGCCGCCGGCAACACGGCAGACAATGTCAAACTTGCCCTCGGTATCGGTGACGGCCAGAGGCTGACGCACAATGTACTTCAGCGTATCCAAGCCGAAATAGTCATCGATGTCACGATCGTTGATGGTAATCTTTCCGGTGCCCTGGTAAATGCGAACTCTGGCCACAGAGCTCTTGCGGCGTCCGGTGCCGTAGAAATAGGGTGCAGTCTCGTACATAGTTTACGTCCTCCTCTTAAAGATTCCACTCAGCGGGCTTCTGGGCGGCGTGCTTGTGCTCGCTGCCGGCGTAGGCGCGCAGGCGGCCAATGGCGTCGCGGCCAATGGAGTTGTGGGGGATCATACCCTTCACAGCCAGCTCCATCGCCATCTCCGGCTTGGTCTTCATCAGGGTGTCGTAGCGGACAGCCTTCAGGTGGCCGATATAGCCGGTGTGGTGATAGTAATACTTTTTCTCCAGCTTTCCGCCGGTGAGGACGGCGTCCTTGCAGTTGATGATGATCACGTGGTCACCGCAGTCCACATGGGGCGCAAACGTGGGCTTATGCTTGCCGCGGAGCAGCACGGCGGCCTGGGCGGCAACACGGCCCAGAGGCTTGCCGGCGGCGTCGATGACGTACCATTTACGCTCGACTTCCGCGGGCTTCGGCATCGTAGTTGACATAACTTTCTACCTCCAACACATTTTCCATCTCATTCCGGTTTGGAAAAGCCCTCTTCCAGCCGCAAGTTCTGGTTCGGCGTCCCTTTCCGGAGGGATTTCAGCATAGATGCCCCTTTTTGGGAGCTTTCCTATCATAGCACAGGCGCAAAGCGGTGTCAACACTTCTTCCAGAAAATTTTAATCCGCTCCGTGATATCTCCCGTTTTCTTCTGTTTTCATAGTATTATCTCTCGAATTCTCACTTTCAATTTTCGTTTTTTGACCGGCTTTCATCATTTTTAGAAAGGGAAAAACCGTTATTAGCCGGCAGTTCGATGTCAGGGGATTCCCTTTCCCCTCTTTTCGTGGTATACTATAATAATGTATAGGCCGGGATTGGAGGGAGGGCAGGCAAATGCAGAAGCTCATCGGCAAAGTGCGGGCCGCCGTGGAAAAGTATGATATGATTCAGGACGGCGACCGGGTGGCCGTCGGCGTCTCCGGGGGAAAGGATTCCCTGTTTTTGCTGTGCGCCCTGGCGGAGCTTTCCCGCTATTATCCCCAGCGTTTCACTGTCACCGCCGTCACCGCGGACCCCTGCTTCGGCGGGCGGGAAATGGAGCTGGGCCCTATCCAGGCCCTCTGCGGCAGCCTTCAGGTCCCCTATATTATTAGAAAGACAAATTTGGGCCATTTGATCTTTGAGGAACTGCGGGAAAAGAATCCCTGCAGCATGTGCGCCCGCATGCGCCGGGGGATCCTCCACAACCTGTGCGTGGAGAACGGCTTTAACAAAATCGCCCTGGGCCACCACGCCGACGACGCGGCCCAGACCTTTTTGATGAACCTGTGCTACGGCGGAAAGCTGGGCTGCTTCTCGCCCAAAAGCTATTTGTCCCGAAAAGATATTACCATGATCCGGCCCCTGATCTTCTGCGAAGAACGGGAGATCCGCAATGCCGCCGCCAGAATGGAGCTGCCCGTGGTAAAAAGCGGCTGCCCCGCCGACGGGGCCACTGCCCGCAGGGACACTGAACTGCTGCTGCGGCAGTTGGAGGAACAGTTTCCGGATCTTCGGGCTAAAATTCTGGGAGCCATGGAGCGCCAGCACTTGGACAATTGGTAAAATTCCTTTGAAAAGGCCGGAGTTTTTCGAGTTTCCCTTTGCAGACCTCTCTGATATTTTGTGCTTTTTTGCTTTTCAGAACTACATTTTGTGGTTTTTCGGATTTCTCGAAAATATTTCAAAAAAAGTTTGAAAAAGGGGTTGCAATTTCAAAAGAGCTATGGTAATATAATGAAGCTGTCTGACAGGACAGCAAGTTGGTGTTGATTACGGCGAGGGTCCACCCGTTCCCATTCCGAACACGGAAGT
>CAZBDS010000030.1:0-11791 GCA_964490735.1 uncultured Acutalibacter sp.
GTACCGCAGGGAGTAGCCCATGGCGGGATAACCCTGGGTGGCCAGGCAGTCCAGGAAGCAGGCAGCCAGGCGGCCCAGGCCGCCGTTGCCCAGGCCCGCGTCGGGCTCCTGGTCGTAGAGGGAATCCATCTTCACGTCAAAGTCGGAAAGGGCTTTGCGGAAGTTGTCTTCCAGCCCCAGATTGAAAAGATTGTTGCGCAGAGACCTGCCCAGCAGGAACTCCATGCAGAGATAGTAGACCTGCTTGGTCTCGGTCTTTTCCGCGTTGGACACGAACTCTACGCGGCCCTTGGCCAGCAGCTCCCGCACAATGAGCACTACGGCTTTATAATATTCTTCGTCGGTGGCGTTTTCAGGAGCGACCCCGAAGGTGTGGGAGAGTTTGTCCAGAATGGCTTCTTTGATCTGGGGAACGGTCATCTTGTAATTCATAAAAAGCCTCCGTTTATAGTAAAATCACGAAACAACAAAGGAAAAAACCAGAAAAGGCTCTGGCTTTTGCAGGCAATATTATACACTGAAACCCGTAAAAAATCAACCGGGGGAAGCGGGAGGGACCCGCGCCGGTTTTTTCGGCAGACGAAAACCCGGTTTCCACCGGAGGTCCGCTTTCCTACTATAACACAATTGTGGCCGTGAATCAATGCTATCTTGCGTTTTGCGGCACAAAGAAGCGGGGGACGGAGGGAACGGAGGGGCCGGAAGCGGCAGGCGGCAGGTGAAAAATCGGAAAAATTTCAGGGAAAAGCCGGAAAAGGCTTTCCGAAATCCTGTTTTTGCAATATAATAGGGAAAACAAGCCCCGGGAAAGGAAGGAATCGGCAGTGGAAAAAAGACGCATCAGGTTGGAGATCAACGGCGTGGTGTGCGGCCTTATTACGCAGGAGAGCGAGGAGTATATGGAATCCCTGGCCGCGGAGGTGGGCGACATGATGAAAGCGGTGCTGGATTCCTCCCCCTTTGTCACCCGGGAGGCGGCGGCGCTGACAGCGGCCCTCAGCTATTGCGACGACGCCAAGAAGAACGGGGCCAAGGCCTTCCAGCTTCAGGAGCGCATTGACGAGCTGGAGGTGGAGGCTGAGATCTGGCAGGAGGAAAAAGCCGCCATGGAGCAGGCGCCCGCCCCGGCGGAGGCCGATCCCGGGCTGGCGGATAAGCTCCGGCAGCTGGAGGAGCGCAACACCGTTCTGGAGGAAGCCGCCAGCCGCGTGGGGGAGCTGGAGGAAAAAGCCGCCCGGCTGGAGGACGAAAACCAGGCCCTGCGGGAAGCTGTGAATTCCCGCAAAGAAGCCCCCGAGGCGGAGCCGGAACCCAAGCCGGCTGCGGCCCAAAAGCCCGCCCCCCGGCAGGGGAATCCCCTGCGTCACGGGGACGAGCTGGACCGGGAGGGCTTCATCAGCTTTTTTGAAAAGAAGTAAGGCTTTGATTTGACGCTGCGGAAAGGAGGCTGGGCTCTATGGAAATACTCTCCCCCGCCGGCGGGCCGGAAGCGCTGAAGGCCGCCGTGTTTGCCGGGGCGGACGCAGTGTACCTGGGAGGCCCGGCCTTTGGGGCCAGGGCCTCCGCGAAAAATTTTACCCGGGAGGAATTGAAGGAGGCCGTGGCCTTCTGCCATGGCCGGGGTGTCCGGGTCCACGTGACGGTAAATACCCTGTTAAAGGACGGGGAGCTTCCCGATGCCCTGGAATTGATTGCTTACCTCTGTTCCCTGGGGGTGGACGCGGTGCTGGTCCAGGACATGGGACTTTTCCGTTTGATACGGCAAAAGGCCCCTTCCCTCACCCTTCACGCCTCTACCCAGATGAGCCTGCACACCCCGGGCGGGGCCGGGCTTTTGCAGGAGCTTGGGGCAGACCGGGTGGTTTTGGCCCGGGAGCTGACCCTGGAGGAAATAAAAGAGATCTCGGCCGCCTGCTCCGTGGAGCTGGAGGCTTTTGTCCATGGGGCCCTGTGCATGTCCGTGTCCGGCCAGTGCTGGCTAAGCGCCATGCTGGGCGGACGCAGCGGCAACCGGGGTATGTGTGCCCAGCCCTGCCGCCTGCCCTTTGGGGCTCCCGGCGGCACCGGCAGCGACCTTTCCCTGAAGGACCTTTCCTTTATCCGGGAGATCGGACAGCTGGAACAGGCGGGGGTGTGCTCCGCCAAAATAGAGGGCCGCATGAAACGGCCCGAATATGTGGCCGCCGCCACGGCAGCCTGCCGCCGGGCAGCCGACGGGGAGGAGATTCCCGAAGAGCTGCTGCGGAACCTGGGGGCGGTCTTTTCCCGCTCCGGGTTTACCCAGGGGTATCCTCTGGGAAAGCGGGGCCGGGAAATGTTCGGCGTGCGCAGGAAAGAGGACGTGGCCGGCGCCACGGAAAAAGTGTTTGCCTCTTTGCGGGGCCTGTACCGAAGCGAGCGGCAGAGCGTGCCGGTCTTTTTGGCGCTGCGGGAGGAGGGGGCTTCCCTGCTGCTGACCCTCCGGGACGGGGAAGGCCGTCAGGTGGAAATGCGGGAGGCCCTGGGCGGCGGGGACGTTCCCGCTCTTTCCCGGGAGCGCTGCGAGGCCCAGCTGCGCAAGACCGGCGGTACCCCCTTTTTTGTGGAAGCCGCAGACCTGCCGGAGGAAGGCGTAAGGGCCGGAGTGGCCCAGCTCAACGCCCTTCGCAGGGAAGGCCTGGAACGGCTTTTGGAGCTGCGGTCCCAGCGGGAGCCCATTCCCTTTGAGGAAGGGCCCTGCCCGGTCTCCTCCCGGCGGGGATCTTCCCGGACGGGCCGGCTGCCGGTGCGGGCCTGCTTCCGTTATGCGGAGCAGATCCCCTCGGAGGCCAAGGATTGTGAAGCGCTGGTGCTGCCTTTAGCCACGCCGGAGGAAGCCTTGGACCGTTTGAGGAAAGAGGGTTTTCCCCCGATTTTGCTGGAGCTGCCCCGGGCCATGTTCGGGGCGGAAAAGTCTGTAAAAGAACTGATGGAGCGGCGCATGGAGCGGGGCTTCCGGCAGTTTCTCTGCGGGAACCTGGGCCATCTCCCCCTGGGAAAAGCGCTGGGGGCAGAGCTGCACGGGGCTTTCGGCCTGAATATGTTCAACACCCAGTCCCTGGCCTTTTTTGAGGAACAGGGTCTGCGTTCGGCGGAGATTTCCTTTGAGCTGACGGGCCGGGAGCTTTCCGCGTTGGGCGGCCGCCTTCCCCGGGGCGTGATGGTCTACGGGCGGCAGCCGCTGATGCTCACCCGGAACTGCCCCCTGGCCAATTCGCCCAAGGGCTGCCTGCATTGCAAAACGCCCGGCTGCCTGACGGACCGCATGAAGAAAAAGTTCCCGGTGTTGTGCACGGGCCAGGGACCCGCCCGGTACGCGGAGGTGTTCAATTCCGTGCCCCTGTGGCTGGGGGACAAGGAGGAGGAACCGGGCCTTGCCGCCATGGATTTCGGGGTGTTCCGGTTCACGGTGGAAAATCCTGTGGAATGCGGTGAAATCCTGGAAGCCTGGTTTCGACGAAAAAAGCCTGCATTCGACTATACCCGCGGACTTTTTGCCCGGGGGGTGGAGTGACGGTGGAAAACCCTGTGGAAAATGTGGATTACCGGCGGGACAAGCCAGTGGTGCCAAGGGTTTGGACCTGTTAAAAGCGTGGAAAAAACAGAGAGGCGGGAAAAGTATGAATCGAGAGACCTTGAAAGTAAAGCTTCTGCGGGACGGCGCCGCGCTGCCCGAGCGGAAAACCGAAGGCAGCGCGGGCTATGACCTGTGCGCCTGCGTGGCGGGGGATTTCACCATTGAGCCGGGGGAACTGGCCATTTTCCCCACGGGGATCGCGGTGGAAATTCCCGCGGGCTGCGCCGGCATGATCTTTACCCGCAGCGGCCTGGGCATTAAGCACGGCGTGGCTGTGGCCAACGGCGTAGGCGTCATCGACAGCGACTACCGGGGAGAGATCCATGTGGGCCTGCGGAATTCCAGCAAGGTCCCTTACACGGTGAAACCCGGGGAGCGCATTGCCCAGCTGATCGTTATGCCCGTGTGCCTGCCGGAAGTGGAGCGGGCAGAGGAGCTTTCCGAGACCCAGCGGGGCACGGCGGGCTTTGGAAGCACGGGGCAGTAAAAAAGCAATATATTGTGGACGTTTCCCCAAAAAGCCGAACATGTGCCGGTTTTGAAGTTTTTTTGTGTTTATGTAAACTTCCTTGTTGAGAAATGCGGGAAAATGCGTTATAATGATGTGTACTGATTTGCGGAAAATTTCCCCGAAAACGGGAAAAGATAACTACACAAAGATGACTACACAATGAAAGGGATCTGATCCTTTCGGAAAGGCAGAGTTTTCAGATGGCAGGTTTTTTTGGGCTTTTTTCCATGTTCTCCATGTTTTCAAAGGATATCGGTATTGACCTGGGCACCGCCAACACCCTGGTGTTCATGCGGGGCAAGGGTATTGTCATGCGGGAGCCCCTTAAAGGACGGCGTTATCGCCGACTTTGACGTGACGGCGGCCATGCTGAAGTACTTTATCAAGAAAGCGCTGAAATCCGGCGCCTTCAGCCGTCCCCGGATCGTGATCTGCATTCCCTCCGGCGTTACCGAGGTGGAGCGCCGGGCGGTGGAGGACGCGGCCCGCCAGGCGGGCTCCAACAACGTGGACCTGATCGAGGAGCCCATGGCGGCGGCCATCGGCGCTGGGCTTCCCGTAGGCGAGGCCACCGGCAGCATGGTGGTGGACATTGGCGGCGGCACCTCAGAGGTGGCTGTCATTTCCCTGGGCGATATCGTCACAGCCGTTTCCGTGCGTATGGCCGGAGACAAATTTGACGAGGCTATCGTCACCTATGTCAAGAAGAAATACAACCTGCTCATCGGCGAGCGGACCGCCGAGGAGATTAAGATGAAGATCGGCTCCGCCTTCCCCACGGAGGACACCATCAATTCCTTTGTGGAGATCAAGGGCCGCAACCTGGTGGACGGCCTGCCCAAGAACGTGACGATCCACGCCGACGAGGTCCGGGAGGCTTTGATGGACAGCGTGATGCTTGTGGTGGACGCCATTAAGGACACCTTGGAAAAGACCCCGCCCGAGCTGGCGGCGGACATTATCGACCGGGGCATTATGCTCACCGGCGGCGGTGCCCTGCTGAAGGGCCTGGACAAGCTGGTAAGCCAGGAGACCGGCATTCCGGTCCACGTGGCCGAGCGGCCCCTGGACTGCGTGGTAGAGGGCACAGGCAAAAGCCTGGAAGTGGACCTGCCCAAGTCCTATTACCGTTCCAGGAAGAAGTAAAGCAAGAGAGGGAAAAAGGAGGACTGCTGCGGGAAGCGGGGGCCAGGCGTGCCCCGCTCTGCGGCAGTTTGTGTTTCACTTTGCCAAGCTGCGCGGAAAGGAGGTTTGGGCGTGAAGGATTCCATGAAAAACGGGTCGCTGAAGATCCTCATCATCGCCATTGTGGTGCTGCTGGGGCTGATTATTTATACCGTCAGCGCCGGGAGTTCCTTTTTGGCCAGCCTTTTGGGCTTTGTTTCTACCCCCATGCAGGGCGTGGCCACCACCGTAACGGAAAACGTCACGGAATTTCTGGACCTGAACGGCCTGACCAAAAGCGAGCTGCAGGACATGGTGGCGGCGCTGCAGGACCAGAACGCCCAGCTGAAGCAGCAGCTGACGGATTACGACACCATGAAGCAGGAAAACGAGCAGCTGAAGCAGCAGCTGGAGATCACGTCCCAGCGGCCGAGCAACAAATTTATTGCGGCCTCCGTGATTGGGCGGGACCCCAATGACGTGTTCTCCGGCTTTTCCATTGACCGGGGGACCCTGGAAGGCATCAGCGTGGGAGACCCGGTGATCACCGGCCGGGGACTGGTGGGCGTGGTCACCCAGGCCTACGCCACCACCAGCAAGGTCTCCTGCCTGCTCAGCGAGGACGTGCGGGTGGCCGCTGTGTGCATCGACCGCCGGGAAAGCGGCGTGGTCACCAGCGACATCGTCACCGCCAGCTCGGGCCTGCTGCGAATGAATTATCTGGACGGCGACACGGCCCTGCAGGAGGGGGATATCATCACCACCTCCGGCGCGGGCGGTGCCTACCCCAAGGATCTGCTGATCGGCGAAGTGAAAAGCGTGGAGAAATCGGAAAACGATATTTCCAAGTACGCGGTCATTCAGCCCAGCCAGGACCTGACCGACGTGCAGGACGTGTTTGTAATTGTCAGCTTCCCGGGCAAGGGCGACGAGACCCCCGAGGTGGACGTGAGTTCCGGAGTGAGCGGGGAGGACGCGGAATGAGGGATTTTAACAGGATCATTCGGTACCTGGCCTACACGCTGGAGCTGCTGGTGCTTTTTATGATCCAGGAGACCCCCGGGCTGCTGCCCTCCATTTTTGGGGCCCGGCCCGTGCTGATCTTCCCGGCGGTGATCACTATGGCCATGTTTGAGGAGGAGATCCCCGCCATGGCCTTTGGCATAGTGGGCGGCCTGTTCTGTGATTTCGGCCTGTCCGGCACGCTGGGCTTTCACGCCCTGGTGCTGGCGGTGCTGTGTTTCTTTGTCAGCCTGCTGGTCCGGGTCTATTTGCAGGTGAACGCCGTCACCGCGGTGATCACCGGCCTGTGGACCATTGGGCTGACCGTGTGCGCCCAATGGTTTTTCCTGTATTATTTTTCCCACACCATGCCGGGCTACGCCTTTACCCACCACTATCTGCCCAAGTATTTTTACACCATGATCTTTATGCCCCTGGTCTACCTGCTGAACCGCGGCCTGTACCGGACCGTGCGCTCCCAGGAAATTTGACGGGCGGCGTTTCGAGAAAGGATAAGCGATGAATTTCCCCAAAATAGGAAAAAAAGGACGCTACATCGCCTGCGTGCTGATGGTGGCGGTATTTTTCCTCGTGTACGAGGTGCAGCTGTTCCAGTGGCAGATTATCCGGGGCGAGGAGTTTGAGCAGGAATCCCTGGAAAACCAGACCGATACCATCGCGCTGGAAGCCGCCCGGGGGGAGATCCTGGACCGGAACGGGAAAGTGCTGGCCGGCAACCGGACCTCTTACAATGTGGTCTACAACGCCCTGAACATGGTTTCGGAGGAGCGCAACGCCACCATTATCAAGGTGATCGACTTGCTGACGGAGCGGGGCGAAAAATGGCGGGACCGGTTGCCCATTCTGCTGGACGAAAACGGGAACTACCGGTTTGCGGAAGACCGGGAGGACGAGATTGCCGCCCTGAAAAGCCAGGACATGCTGAACCTGGCCGATTACGCCACCGCCGAAGATTGTATGGCGGAGCTGACGGAGGAATACCGCTGCAGCGGCTTTTCCCGGGAGGACGCCCGGAACGTGTGCTCGGTCCGGTACTCCATGCGCAGGGACGGCTTTTCCAGGACCAATCCCTATGTGATCGCGGAGGACGTTTCCCCCGAGACGGTGGGCGTTATCAACCAGATGGCCGGGGAGCTGAAGGGCATTGAGACCCGGGTCTCTGTGGCCCGGTATTACGGGGAGGACGGCACCCTGGCCGCCCACGTGGTGGGCCACATGGGCGCCCTTTCCTCTGAGCAGTATCAGTCGGCGGAGGAAAACGGCACCGCCTATGACTATGAAAACAACCTTTCCGGCTACAAGTGGACGGATTCCATGGGGCAGGACGGCCTGGAGGCCGCTTTTGAAGAAGAGCTCCGGGGACACCGGGGCCTGGAGACCATCTATTCCGACGATACCGGCGCGGTGAAGAGCACCGCGGTTACCACCCAGCCCCAGGAGGGGAACACGGTGCACACCACGCTGGATTCCGACCTTCAGCGGGTGGCCAACCTTTCCCTGAAAAAGAATATCCAGGGGAACACCCTTGCCAAGGACTGCACCGCCGGAGCCGCCGTTGTGCTGGACGTGAAGGATTTCGGTGTGCTGACCTGCGCCTCTTACCCCACCTATGACATGAACCTGTACAACACAGACGACAAGTACGTCAACCAGGTTTTGAACGACAAGGAAAACGAGCCCATGTACAACCGGGCCCTTCAGGGCGAGTATGTGCCGGGCTCCGTGTTTAAGCCCATGGTGGCCCTGGCCGCCCTGCAGGAGGGCGTCATCAGCGCCGGTACCACCTATTTCTGCGATAAAACCTACATCCTGGGCGACGATGAAAACACGCAGCTGAAGCTGGGCTGCACGGATTATCACGGGAACACCAACGTGTACAATGGCATTGCCGGGTCCTGCAACGTGTTTTTCTGCAACGTGGGCGTGGGCCTGACCATTAAGAAGATGGACGCTTACGCCCAGTATTTCGGCCTGGGGGAAAAGACCGGCGTAGAGCTCTACGAGGAGGAGGGCCTGATGTCCAATCCCCAGGAATACGAGGAGCAGCACGGCACCCCCTGGCTGGACGGCGCTTCAGCCCAGACGGCCATCGGCCAGGCCGACAACATGTTTACCCCCATTCAGCTGGCGGCCTACTGCGCCACCATGGCAAACGGCGGCAAGCGGCTGCAGACCCATTTTTTGGATAGGATTACCGATTACACCGGCGCCGAGGTGGTGGAGCGGTACCAGTCCAAAGAGCTGTTTGACGCGGGCCTGTCCGCCGACGTGCAGGGCGTGGTCCGGGAGGGCATGCGCATGGTGGCCACAGAGGGGACGGCCTCCAATGTGTTTGAGGACTACCCTGTTTCCATTGCCTGCAAAACGGGCACGGCGGAAAATACGGAAGACCACGAGGAAAATCTGAGCTTTATCTGCTACGCCCCCGCGGACGATCCGGAGATCGCCGTGGCAGTGATGATCGAATACGGCAATAAGGGAGATTACGCCAAAAATGTCGCTAAGGATATCCTGGATCAGTATTTCGGCTTCTTTACCTGGGACGAGGAGGGGAACCGGTACAATCAGAACGGGGACCTGGTGGACGACGAGGGCAAGGTACTGAAGACCAAGGAAGAGCTGGACCGGGAGCGGGAAGCGCAGGAGCGGCAGGAGGCGGAAGACTTCCTTTCCTCCGCGCTGGAGGACGGCTCTGAAGACCCGGTATCCTCCGCCCCGGAGAGCGCGTCACAGCCGGAAGACAATTCTGGCACCGGCCGAAACGACATTCCCTCCACCCCCTATACCGGGGAGCCTGTGAGCAGCGATCCCGCAGAAAGCGGCTTGCCCCAGAGTACGGCCACCCCTGCTCCCCAGGGCAAGCCGGAATCTCCCTATTACACGGGCAAGGGCCAAACCAGCTCCGGCGGTGGATAAAAAGGGCCGGTTTCCTTGTCAACCTGCCGAAGAATAGGGAAGGTTTTAGGAATAACTTATAAAATTTTGAAAAAAGAATATTTGTTTTTGACAAAGGCATTCCGGTGTGCTAAGATGATAAACGAGGTAAAATGATTATGGGCGTTTCAGTGGTGATCACATCCGGCAAAGGCGGCGTGGGGAAATCCACAGTGTCCGTGGGTCTGGGCCGAGCGTTGTCTCAGCGCGGGCGGCGGGTGCTGCTGGTGGACTGCGACGCCGGGCTGCGAAGCCTGGACCGGATGACGGGAACGGAAGAAAACCTGGTATTCGACATTTCGGACGTGGTTTGCGGCCGGTGCGCGCCGGCGGAGGCCATTTATCCCTGCGCCGGGGGAGCGGGACTGTTTTTGCTGCCCGCCCCTTCCCTGGGAGAAAACATGATCCGTCCCGGGGTTATGCGCAAGCTGGTCCCGCTGCTGAAGCGATATTATGACTACGTACTGCTGGATTCTCCCGCAGGTGTGGGCGGCGGCTTTCGGGCGGCGGCCTGCGCGGCGGACCGGGCGCTGATCGTTTGCAGCCCCGATCCCGTGTGCGTTCGGGGGGTCAACTCTGTACGGGGGCTTTTGGAAGAGCTGGAGCTGCGGGAAACGCGCCTGATCATCAACCGTTTTAACGGCCGTTTTTTTGACGAGACCGGGGTGTACGGCGACCTGGACAGCGTGATCGACGCCGCGGGCGTCCAGCTGTTCGGCGTGGTGCCGGAGGATTTTACCATGGCCGCCGCCTTTTTAAAAGGCGGGGAGGCAAAGAGCGGATCCAAGGGCATGATGGCCCTTTGCCGGATTGCGGGCCGGCTGGAAGGAGAAACAATCCCGGTGCCGGAGCTGCTGTAAGCGCGGGGCCAGCGAGGGCCCTGTGTTTTGGGAGAGAGATTTTTTAGAAAAGCAAGGAGGAGTTGTCTATGAACATCGCATTGACGGCACATGATGCGAAGAAAGAATTGATGGTCCAGTTCTGCATCGCTTATTGCGGCATACTCAGCCGTCATAATTTGTGCGGTACCGGAACCACGGGCAAGATGGTGTCTGAAGCCACCGGCCTGAAGCTGCAGCGCTTTTTAAGCGGCACACAGGGCGGCGACCAGCAGATCGCGGCCCGGGTGGCCTGCAACGAGATCGATCTGCTGCTGTTTTTCCGGGATCCTTTAAATCCCAAGCCCAACGAGCCCAACGACATCAACCTGCTTCGCCTGTGCGACATGCACAATATCCCGGTGGCAACCAATATCGCCACCGCCGAGGTACTGATCCACGGCCTGGAGCGGGGCGATCTGGATTGGCGGGACATCGTCCGGGAGCCCGCGGAATAAAGAAGATTTTTCTTGCAAAATCCGCAAGCTTCCGATACAATAAGGATACGATCACTGCGAACGGCAGGGCGGTTTTTGGCAGAAGCGGCTTTTTGACACAGGACCGCTCTGTTAGGAAAGGCCCTTTGTCTGCCGTTCGGCGGCAATGACGCGGGATGAGTACGTCCGGAAACCCGGCAGAGAATAGGGGAACGGCGCATAGCCGGGCTGAAAGCCCCTTCGGGAGAGAAAGGCGGAAAGACGCCCGCAGAGCCGAAACTGAATGAAAGAAAGGGAAGCCTGGCGCAGAAGCCCGGCTTCTGAATTAGGGTGGCACCACGGAGATACCTTCGTCCCTTATGCGTTTTGCGTATGGGCGGAGGTCTTCTTACTTTATAAGAGAAAGTCGGACGGGGAGTGATGGCATGAGGGCGGATCAGGAAAAGGCGGCGGGGTTTGCCCGGGCCCATGGGCTGAGCATGGAACCGCGGGTGCGGTTTTTGGATTTGAACTCCGAGCTGGGGGAGCTTTCGAAGGAGCTCTTAAAGGCCTCCGGCTACGGCGAGGGCCCCATAACGGCAGGGCCGGACATGAAGGAGGAGCTGGGAGACTGTGTCTTTTCCCTGCTCTGCCTGGCGGATTCCCTGGGTCTGGACGCCGAAGGAGCCCTGGAAGAGGCCTTGGAAAAATATGAGAAACGCTTTGCGGAAAAATGTGACATAGGAAGCGGAAGATAGAAAGGAAGAAAAACGATGGAATTGATTACAAAAGCGCCCAAGGGCACGGTGGACCTGGTCCCCGGCGTTTCGGAAAAATGGCGGCTGATGGAATCCGTCTTTAAAAGCGAGGCGGAATTGAACGGCTTTGCGGAGGTGCGCACGCCGGTGTTCGAGCACACGGAGCTGTTCCTTCGGGGCGTGGGCGACACCACCGACGTGGTGGAAAAGCAGATGTACACCTTTGAGGACAAGGGCGGGCGTTCGGTTACCCTGCGGCCCGAGGGCACCGCGGGAGCGGTGCGGGCCATGCTGGAAAACGGCCTTTCCAACGGGGGATATCCCGTAAAGCTGTATTACGACATTTCCTGCTACCGCTATGAAAAGCCCCAGAAAGGCCGTATGCGGGAGCTGCACCAGTTCGGCGTGGAGATGTTCGGCGCCGCCGAGCCCGTGGCCGACGCCCAGATCATCGCCATGGGGCTGTCCGCCTTTAAGCGGCTGGGGCTTGCGGACGTGGGGCTACAGCTGAA
>CAZBDS010000031.1:0-9420 GCA_964490735.1 uncultured Acutalibacter sp.
CCGGTCTTCATTTCGGCGATCCGGCCCTGATGCAGGATCACGCCGCCCTGGACCTGCACGGGAAACAGCCGGATGGAAAGCACCCGGTCCATGGCTTCCCGGCAGGCGGCAAAAGCCTCGGGCAGAATATCGTCCAGACTCTCCCCCTGCTCCAGCCGCTCCCGGAAGATCCCGGTCTGGGCTTTCAGTTCCTCATCGCTCAGGGCCTTATAGCGCTCCTCCAGCCTCAGGACCCGGTCCACCGTGGGCTGAATGCGCTTAAGCTCCCGGGAGCTGTAATTTCCAAACAGCTTCTTTAAAATATTTCCCGCCATAAAACGTAATTCCTCCGTTGTCAATTCCTTGGCTCGCCTTGCAATCTTTCTCGTTATTATACCATAAGCACCGAAGGTGCGTTGGTATAATGTGTCCATCGCTCGTCTGAGCAAAGCGAAGAACTGAGCGGGATAATTTGAAATCCATAATATCCGCGCTCTTTGCGGATATTATAGCACAACATCTGAGGGGATTGCAACAAACGCCTTGGTTTGTTCACAACATTTTCAGAAACGGCGTTTTGCCCCCTTCCCATGCCCTTTGGGGAATCTTTTCTTCCCTTTTTCCCCATTCTGTGCTATGATATCCTAGACTGTAAAAATGAAGGAGCTTTTCCGGCTTCCTGGTCAAACCGCATTGTGCGGTTGAACCCTCTATTTTGTCGAAAGGAAGTGCTTTATG
Source organism: uncultured Acutalibacter sp. (assembly GCA_964490735.1). GTDB lineage: Bacteria > Bacillota > Clostridia > Oscillospirales > Acutalibacteraceae > Acutalibacter. Next base: position 718 of record CAZBDS010000031.1, read on the forward strand.
GAAGAAAAGGTACAAACTCAAAACAAGATGGGCACGGCGAAAATGCTGCCCCTCATTCTGTCCATGTCTCTGCCTGCCATGTTTTCCATGCTGGTGCAGGCCCTGTACAACATTGTGGACAGCTATTACGTGTCCCAGCTCAGCGAAAAAGCCCTGGCCGCCGTGTCTCTGGCTTTTCCCATTCAAAACCTGCAGATCGCTTTCGCGGTGGGCACCGCCGTGGGCGTTACCTCCCTCATCTCCCGGCGTTTGGGCCAGGGCCGCAGGGAGGAAGCCGGCGCCGCCGCCACTCACGGCATTTTGCTGGGGCTTGCCACCTCTCTTCTCTTCGCGGTTTACGGCGCGTTCTTTTCCACCCCCTTCTTCCGGCTGTTCGAGTCGGACCCCGAGATCATTCAGATGGGCGGCCAGTACATCTCCATCTGCCTGGTGCTCTCCTTCGGCTGCTTTGTGTCCATCTCTCTGGAAAAGACCCTGCAGGCTACCGGCAACATGATCATGCCCATGGTCAGCCAGCTGGTGGGAGCCATTACAAACATTCTGCTGGACCCGGTTTTCATCTTCGGCTATTTCGGCATGCCCGCCCTGGGCATTGCCGGCGCCGCCGTGGCCACCGTGGCCGGTCAGATCGTCGCCATGATCGTCTGCATCGTGGTGGTGATCGTGGGCGAGCACGAGATCAAGATCAGTTTCAGGGGCTTCCGGTTCAGCGTGAAAACCATTAAGGACGTTTACGCTGTGGGCCTGCCCGCCATTGTCATGCAGGCCATCGGCACGGTGATGACCATTGCCATGAACGCCATTCTGGCCGGCTTCTCCACCGCGGCCTACACGGTGTTCGGCCTGTATTTCAAGCTGCAGTCCTTTGTGTTTATGCCGGTCTTCGGCCTCACCCAGGGACTGCTGCCCATCATGGGCTTCAACTACGGCGCCAAGAATAAAAAGCGCCTCCTGTCCGCCCTGAAAAACGGCTGTCTCATCGCCCTGTGCGTCATGCTGGCAGGCATGCTGGTGTTCCTTCTTCTGCCAGACAAGCTTCTGGGGATTTTCAACCCCTCGGCAGAGCTGCTGGAAATCGGCATTCCCGCCCTGCGGATCATCTGTACCTGCTTTGTCTTCGCCGCCCTGGGCATCGTCAGCTCCACCCTGTTCCAGGCTGTGGGCCGGGGCACCTACAGCCTGGTTGTTTCCCTGATGCGCCAGCTGGTGGTGCTGGTTCCGGCCGCCTGGATCCTGGCCGCCGCCACAGGACAGGTCAGCGCCGTCTGGTGGGCCTTCCCCATTGCGGAAACGGTCTCCCTCTGCATCAGCATCATCTTTTTCCTGCGGCTGTACCGGAAGGAGATCAGCTGCCTGGAATCCGCCCCCTCCCGCTGAAAGGAACTTGCTATGACTGAGCTTTCCCAAGAGATTTTGGCCCACTGGCAGGTGCGCAATACGAAAAAGCAAAAGGCCCAATTCATTGCTTTTCTGCGGGAACAGCTTCCGGGCCTTACCGTAGAGGAAGGCGGGCTGCTCCGCAGCAAGAACCTGGTCCTGGGTGACGTAAGCTCCGCCAAGGTGGTGTTTTCCGCCCATTACGACACCTGCACCACCCTGCCCTTTCCCAATTTTCTCACGCCGAAAAACTTTTTTCTCTATCTGCTGTATAACCTGGCCATTGTGGCTGTAGTCTTCGGCCTGGGCTTTCTGGCTTCCTTTGGGGCGGCCTCTCTGTTCCACAGCTTTTGGGCCGCCTATTCCGCCAGCCTGCTGGTGCTGCTTCTCTGCCTGTTTCTTTTAGTGGGCGGCAAGCCCAATCCTCACACCGCCAACGACAATACCTCCGGCGTTATCGCCCTGTGCGAGCTCTACGCCGCCATGACCGAGCGCCAGCGGGCCGCTTCGGCCTTCGTCTTTTTCGACAATGAGGAATCCGGGCTGTTCGGTTCCCGCCGCTTTTTGAAACGGTACAAAAAGCAGATGAAGGATAAGCTCCTGCTCAATCTGGACTGTGTTTCCGATGGAGACTATCTCCTGCTCATTCAAAACAAGGCTGCCCGGCAGCGCTGGGGCCAGCTGCTGGAAGCTTCCTTCGCCGGGGAGGGCTGCTGCCCCATGGGAAAGACAATTCAATTGGAAAAATCCTCCACCACCCTGTACCCCTCGGACCAGCTGGGTTTTCCCTGCTATGGGGCCCTGGCGGCTTTCCGGAAGCACAAGCGCCTGGGGCTGTACCTCTCCCGGATCCACACAAAAAAGGACACGGTTTTCCAGGAGGAAAACATTCTGTACCTCCGGGACAGCGCCCTGCGTCTGGTAAATTTCCTCCGGCCGTGATCCTGCAAAAAAAGAAGGCTGGCAGCTTTTGCTGTCAGCCTCTTTGTTTTTACAGCTTCTGCAGGGTGGGCAGCAGCGCCTTCAACACCTGCATGTAACCGTCTCCGTACATATGCATGCCCTCCACGGTGTACTCGGCTTTCATGTTGCCGGCGCTGTCCGTGATCCCCCCGTTCACGTCCAGAAAGGAAGCCCCCAGCTTTTCGGCCAGCTCCTTCACTCCCTGGTTGGCCTGGGCGATCCTGGCGTTGCTCCGCTGCCGAAGGGCCTGGGCCATACCGGGATCGGCGGCCTCCGGGTTTACGGGATAATAGGCAAGCAGTGTCAGGCCCGTCTCCGGCAAATGCTCCCGAATGGCCCGCAGAATGTCCTCGTACCGCTCCAGCAGGCCGGAAAGCTCATAGTCCGGGGCATTCAGGTCGTTGGTGCCGATGTTGATAAAAATATGCCGGGGTTCCAGCTCCCACACGCACACGTCCAGCACCTCCCGAAGTTCCCGGGTGGTAAACCCGCCAATGCCGCGGTTGTATACCGTCAGCGGCAGATTCAGGTCCATTAGCAGCTCATTTACAGGGAACTGCTCCATCAGGCTGGAGCCCACAAAAAGGATCTGCCCCTTTTTCACGAATTTGTTCAGCCTCCGGTAACGCTCCACTTTCTGGGCCTTGTCCTTTTGGCCCATTTCCTCCGCCCATTTCTGCAGCGCCTGCTGCTGTTCCGGGGTCATCTCCACCGCGTCCGCCTTCCTTTCCTGTCAAAAAAGCTGTTTCTTCACCCATTCCACCGAGCTTTTCAAGTAGGAAAGGGTGGCATTGGAATCATAATGCTCGATGGTATAAGCGCCATCGTAACCGTCCCTTTTCAGCCGCGAAATCAGCTCTCCCAGCTTCAGCTCGCCAGAGCCCACCGCACAGGGATACAGCCCCTTGCCGTCCACCGAGACCATGCCGGGCTCGCCGTTTGCCTGGACATAGCTCTTGTCCTTCAGGTGGACATGCCCGATCCGGTCCTTTAAAAACTCATAGGCCTCCAGCTCGTCCTGGCCGGCCCTGCGGAAATTGCCTGTATCCAGACAGCATGCAAGCCTGGGGCAGCGATCCAGAAACCACCTGACCCCTTCCTTGTTGGAGAAGGGCGCAAGTTCGCTGTCGTAGTCTTCCATGGTCATTTCCACACCGTAGGCAGGCGCCTTTTCCCCCAGGCGGTTGATGCCCCGGGCCATGGCCTCCCGCTGAAGCTCCCGGGCCTCTTTACCATCCTCTTCCTTGAAAAAGCCGGGGATCACCAGCAGCTTGGGGGCGCCCAGGTATTTGGCGGCCTCCAAAATGGGGGTGCTCTGCTTCTCCACGTCCTCGTCCCGGCCAAAGTCGAAATAGGAAGGGATGCAGGAGATCCCCAACCCGGCGGCAGCCAGTTCCCGCTCCACTTCTTTTTCCCGGCCCAAAATGTTGCTGTCGGAAACTTCCAGCAGCTCCACGCCCAGGGACTTCGCTTCCTGCATTGCCTCCACAACGGAAATATTCTCCTGCCGGGCAATGTCCTTCATGTGGTCGTAAAATGTGGATATCTTTGCCATGCTTTCTCCCTCTTCCAGCTTGGATTAAACAAAAGGCAGGGCTTGCGCACCCTGCCTTTTCTTTTGCGTTTGGTTACTGCTTTGGGGTGTACTCCCGGCTGTACAGCACTTCGCCTTTGTCGTCCAGATAGACGACCTCTACCACGGGATCGTTGATGCCCAGGCCTTCGCCCAGTTCGACGGCGTTTTCCGTAAAGGAGGACGCCATGGACTCCGCCGCCCGCTTCAGCGCTACGATCAGGGTATCCCGGTCAAAATCACCTAGGTCGCCATATTGGAAGGTATACGTCAGCCGGTTCCCTTCGCCGGAAATTTCTGCCTGCATGTCGTCGGACAGGTTTTCCCGGAAGGTTTTCATCTGCTGCTGAATCCGGTCGGACTGGGCAAACTCCTCCGCGCTGGCGTAAAGCGGCGCAGCGGATCCCGCCGGGCCGGACGAAAGCGCAGAAGATCCGTCCCCGCTGCACGCCGCCAGAGACAGCGCCAGCAGCAGGGCCAAAACCGCCGCAAGACCTCGTTTGCAGATTTTTATGCTCATACCGCTCTTCCTTTCTGAACGCCTGGCGTTCCGGGACCTGCCCAGCCGGAATTACTCGGCGGGGAAGAACTCCTTGGAAGCCAGGGCGGTGCCGTCGCCGGTCACATACTCTACCAGCACGGAAACGTCATCGGCCTTCACAGCCTCCTTCAGCTGAGAAGCCACGGTCTCAAAGGTGCTCTTCTGCTGCTCCAGGCCGCTTTCCAGCGTGGCGGAAAGGGTCTCGGTGTCAACGCCGTCCAGATTGCCGAATGTAAAGGTATAAACCAGCTTATTGCCCTCGGCGGAAACGTCGATGTCCATTCCTTCGCCCAGGCTGCCCTTCAGGGTATCCATTTGGCTCTGCACCGCGTCGGACTTCACATAGTCCTCCACGGTCATCTTGCTGCCGCAGGCAGCCAGAGACAGCATGCAGGCAAGCGCCAGCACACAAACGATCACACGGGTGAAATTCTTCTTCATAATCCTCTTACCTCTCTCTGTTGTTTTGGGCAGCAACCGGCTGCCCGCTTGAAAATACGCTTCAAAGTATACTCTTCCCCACTGCAAATGTCAAGCCGGAACCGGAGGCTTCCGGGCGGCTGTTCTCAGCCATTTCCAGGATTTTCTGGAAAGTTTTTCCACAGCCTCTTGACAGGGGGGTAACTTCAGGTAGTATGATAGTAACAGAAAAAATACTTCGGCGAAAGGACGGAATCACCATGGCGACAGTCACACTGGGCAGAACGGGTATCACCGTCAACAAAAACGGTTTCGGCGCTTTGCCCATTCAACGGGTCAGCACGGAATACGCCGGCAGGCTGCTGCGCAAAGCCTTTGACGGCGGCATCACTTACTTTGACACCGCCCGGGCCTACAGCGACAGCGAGGAAAAGATCGGCCTGGCTCTTTCCGGCGTGCGGGACAGGATTTTTCTTGCCACCAAAACCATGGCTACCACAGTAGAAGGCTTCTGGGAACAGCTGGAAACCAGCCTTCGCCTTTTAAAAACGGACTGCATCGACGTGTACCAGTTTCACAATCCTTCCTTCTGCCCCAAGCCCGGAGACGGCTCCGGGTTGTACGAAGCCATGCTGGAAGCCCGGGAGCAGGGAAAGATCCGCTATATCGGCCTGACGAATCACCGGCTCCACGTGGCGGAGGAGGCCGTGCTCTCCGGCCTGTACGACACCCTTCAGTTTCCCTTCTGCTACCTCGCTACCGAAAAGGAGCTCCACCTGGTGCAGCTTTGCAGGGAACGCAACGTGGGCTTCATCTCTATGAAGGGCCTTTCTGGCGGGCTCATCACCAACTCTGCCGCGGCCTACGCCTGGCAGGCGGAATATGACAACGCCCTGCCTATCTGGGGCGTCCAGAAGGAATCTGAATTGGACGAATTTTTAAGCTATATCCACAATCCCCCCAGCATGGACGACCCGGAAATCCAGGCGGTCATCGAAAAGGACCGCAGGGAGCTTATCGGCAATTTCTGCCGCGCCTGCGGCTACTGCATGCCCTGTCCGGCAGGCATCACCATCAATCAGTGCGCCCGCATGTCCCAGCTGATCCGCCGCAGTCCCTCGGCCAACTGGCTTACCCCCCAGGCCCAGGAAATGATGATGAAGATTGAGGACTGCCTCCACTGCGGCCAATGCAAAAAGAAATGTCCCTACGGCTTGGACACCCCTGCCCTGCTGGAGCAGAACCTCGCGGACTACAAGCAGATCCTGTCCGGCGCCATTCAGGTCTAAACGCTCTCCCGCCCTTTAAATCGTTTATTCACAGCAGGTGTAGATCTATGCTGTATTCGATTCTTGCCGCAATCTATCTTATCCTTGCATGCATCACCTTTTTTGTCGTCCGAAAAACCATCGGCAAGCGGATGGCCAGAGTAAACTGCGCTCTGCTTTCCTGGGTGATCGCCACTGTGGTATTCCTGCCGGTCTACTGGGTTTTGCCCGATTATCTGGCGCCGCGGTATCCTTCCGCCGAGGAAGCTTTCCTCAGCTCCGGAAAGGGAACCCCCATTGCCACGGCCAAGGGAGAGCATTCCGCTTTTGTAATTTACCGGCAGTCTTCCGGAAAGTACGGCACCGCCATTCTTCCAAAGGACGACAAAGGTTACTGGAACTCCAACCACACCTTCTTCCAAAAAGAGAGGAAGTCCCTTTTAACGGAAGACGGCTGCCGCATTTCTACGGTGCAGTTCCGCAGCACCTCCGACCTGTACCTCTGGGGGATTGGCTTGCATTCTTCAGACCCTGTCCAAATCTCCGGCAATCAATCCGTCAAACCGGTCCGAATGCCCGGCAGCGTTCACAAAAGCTACCTGTTCTGCATCTGCCTTCCGGCCGATCCGGAAACGCTGTCTGTCACGATTGACGATACCTGCTATCCGCTGTTTTAACGCTTTGACCGCAATCCTTTGCACAGGAAAAACCGCCCGGAAAAGCCAAAGAGCACACTGCCCAAAGCGGTGCGCTCTTTCTTTGCTTATTTACCTGGATCCATCAAATGCAGTTAACGCAGTTTCAAAAGATATTGACCGATTTTTAAGTGCGTTTCCTGTAAATTTACTTTTTCAGGGGCATTTTTCTCAGCACCAGCCAGGAAAAGCCGCTGAGCACAACAAAAAGCACCAGGCAGGAAACCATGCAGCTGGGCGCGGCCCCAAAGGCCGTCTGCAGGAACCATGCAAGCGCCCGGCACAAGGTATCCCAAAGGGCTTCCAGGTGGAAACGGTCCCGGATCACCTTCAGCAGGACCGGCAGTAAATTGATGCCGCCGAACAGACCCACCACCAGGATCACCTTCCCGTAAGTGGGAAGCCGGTAGAACAGGACCGAGATCAGATGCCCCAGCGCCGAAACCGCCAGCAGTATGAAAAAGCTGAAGGCCACGGAATAGAGGCTTCCCACCAGCCAGTTCCCCTGGGGGCCGTAGATCGTTTCCAGCAGAGGGACGGAGGTCATGCGCAGGGGCTGCTGCCGGCCGATCAGGGAGGCTGTCAGCGTGATCAGCTGGTCGCACACCGCGTACAGCAGGCTGCCGGCCGCGGCGGCGCAAAGCCGCCCAAGAAACAAGGTCTTTCGGGAAATGCCGTGCTGCAGGGCCATGCGGAAATTTTCCCCGAAGGCCGCCCACCCAGACGCGAACACACAGATGGCCGTAACGCCGCTCATGCCGCTGAGCATACTGACGGACACCGCGCTGGTCCCATCATGGAAGACCGAGGCAAAAACGCCGAAAAGCAGCATGAACAGCAGGGACATTCCCAAAAAGACCCCGTAAAATATCATGGCGGTCCTCTTTATTTCGTCAAACTGATAGCGAAAGGTCGCAGAAAGTTTCATGGTAAAAGCCCCCTCATTCGTTGGTCATCAGGATAAACAGCTTCTGCAGGTCCATGCCGGAAAACTCCAGACCGGCCGGGGCCTTTTCCTTCTCTGGGCGGCCCTCCACATAGGCGGAAAGCAAACCGCCCAGCGAATCCGTCCCCAGGGTTTTTCTGCCCTGTAAGTACTCGTTCACCTGTGAGACGGGGCCGGACACCGTGTAGACGTTTTGCAGCAGCTCTTCCCGGGAACAGGCCCGCAGCAGCTTTCCCCGCCGGAGAATGGCCACCTCTTCGATCAGCCCAGCCACCTCTTCAATCAGGTGGGTGGAAATCACCGCCGTAAAAGGACGTTCCACATAGCGCGCCAGCAGCACTTTGTAGAACAGCTCCCGGTGGTTGGCATCCAGGCCCAGCACCGGCTCGTCAAAAAACACGTAGGGCGTGTTGACCGACAGGGCGGCGATCAGCTTGAAAATGGACAGGTAACCGGTGGACAGGCCCTTGACCTTGGCGTTCCGGTTCAGCTCGAAGCTGTCCGCCAGCTGCTCCGCGAAATCCCTGTCGAACTCCGGGTAGAAATTCCCCAGCCATCGGAAAGCCTCCTTAACCCGCATGGTTTCAGGGTACAGGGTCTGCTCGCTCATCAAATACATGCGGGACTGGGCCCCATCGTTTTCCCGGACCGGACGGTCGTCCAGGGTCACTGTGCCGGCGTCCGGAAAAATCCGGTTGGCGATCACGTTCAGCAGGGTGGATTTCCCCGCCCCGTTCCTGCCCAGCAGGCCGTAGATCTTGTTTTCCTCAAAGCACAGGGACACGCCGTCCAAGGCCTGCACCTGCCCAAAGCTTTTGGACAGGTTTTCCACTTGAATGCTCATCTTCTTTTTCTCCTTTCAGCGCCGCAGCGCATTCCCTGAGACGCGTGCCAACCCGGCGCTCGCTTTTCTCCTGTCT
>CAZBDS010000031.1:9520-11293 GCA_964490735.1 uncultured Acutalibacter sp.
TTGTAGACCAGCCCCTCGTCCACCAGCAGGTTGATCCCTTTCAGCGCCGTGGCCGGGTTGATGGTGTACTGCACGGAAAATTCCGTAATGGAAGGGATCTGCCCCTCTTCCGGGAACGCCCCGGAAATGATGGCGTCCTCAATTCCCTCGGCAATCTGCTGGAAGATCGGTTTTTCTGAATTGAAGTCCGGATTCACCATCTTTCCCTCCTTCTTTAGTTAATTAGTCAAGTAATTAACCAGCAAGCAAATGATACACCTGCCTGCCCCGTTTGTCAAGAAAAAAATAAAAGCTCCGCGAACCGAAAAGCCTTTAAAGACATTTTTATATTATTGAGTCTGCCCTCTTTCCGGCATCTCTGTGCAAATGAAAAGAGCCCTCAAAAATGAGGGCTCCTTTTTGTTTTGATGTTCTCAATGCAGCAATAGCTTCTCCGTCGGGCAGTATGCTGTTGTCTCGCTCTGAGGCGGATTCACGAGATAAGTTCCGCAGGAGCGGAACTTATGCCTGCCGCTGCGTGTCGTAGTTGCCATACTGCTGCCACACGTCCAGCATCATCTCGTAGCGCTCCAAAGGCATACCGGTATACACGCAGTTGGAGGTGCAGAAAATGTAACCTCCGCCGTTCTGCATACCCTCCCGCAGAGACCTCTTCACGTCGGCCCGGCACTCCTCGTCGGTGCCGGTCTGCAGCATGGCGCAGTTCACGTTGCCGCAGAAAGCCACCCGGTCCCCGTAGGTCTTGGAAAGCTCATCCAGGCTTACGCCGCCCTGGGGGTCGATAGAGTGAAGGGCGTGGGGGTTGCAGTCCACCATCATGTCCACAATGGGCATGATGTTGCCGTCGGTGTGCTTGATGGTGTAGTAGCCCATGTCACGGTAGCCCTTGATGACCCCGGACAGATAGGGCACGATCAGCTCCGCGAACATGTCTCGGGAGAAGAAGGGATTCACGTTGAAGCAGTAGTCGGAACAAAGGGTAAAGCCGTCCAGCAGATGGCCCTTGGCGTCCAGCTTTTCGGCGAAAGCCAGCATTTCCTCCATGCGCCGCTGAGAAATGGCGTTCAGCTTTTCGGGCTCCTCATACATGCGGGTGGAAAACTCGATCATGGTGTCGCCGTCGGGAATGGCCCAGGTAGGATCGCCGTGCATACAGAGGTAATACTCGTTGCCGCTCTTTTCCCGAATGGTCTCCAGCAGCCACTGCACAGAATCAAAATCGCCGGGATTGGGGTGGATAAAGATAGCGCTTTGGTGGTAGCGCTCGGCGGTGTCGATATACAGCTGCGCCATGTCGTTGATCTGGGCGGTTTTCTCCTTCAGGCTCATCTGATCCCACTGGCTGTAATGCCGGTGAGAAGGGTGAACCTTGCCGAAAGCCTCCATAGTCAGGAAAAAGACCAGTTCAAAGTGAGGCACCTGGCCGCCGATCTTTTCCCGCTCCAGGGTTTTGATAAATCTTTCCCGGTTTGTCATGTCTACCGTTCCTTTCCTTGCCTGCGGTGCTTCAGAAAACCGCGGGATTTTTCTTTCAGCCGCGGCTGTAGAAATCGTCTACCGCCTTAAAGAAGGTGTCGATGTTCTCCCAGCTGGTGGCAGGGGGAATATCGCAGCCGGACGAAATGACATAATTCTTGTGACCGCAGCACTTCTCCATCACTTCAATGGTAGCGTCGTACACCTGCTGGGCCGTGCCGTTGCGGAACATGCCGGCAGGGTCCACGTTGCCCATCACCAGCACGTCCTCGGGCATGCCCTCTACCATGGTGAGCA
>CAZBDS010000032.1:0-2986 GCA_964490735.1 uncultured Acutalibacter sp.
AGCCGTTCCGCCGGGATCCAAAGCGCCGTCGGTCCTGCCCCGCAAAATTCCCCGGCCCGCCGCCCAGCCCAAAGCCTCTTCCGCCCAGGGGGAAGCCCTGTGGGCGTCCGGGAACAAAAGCTCTTCCCCGGCGGGAGCTTCCAACCCCCGGTACTGGGTAAAGCGGTACAGGAAGACAGCCAGCTGCTCCCGGGTGATGGGATTTAGGGGCCGGAAAGTGCCGCCGCCCATACCCTGGCCCACGCCGGAGGCGGAAGCCCAGTCCACATAGGGCGTGTACCAGCTGCCGGGGGCCACATCGCTGTACAGGCTCCCGGCCTCTGCCGAAGCCTCGCCGCCGTCCAGGCGGCACAACACCGCCATCAGCATGGCCCGGTTCATGGGCAGCCGGGGCGAGAACTTCCCGTCCCCCGTGCCCTCCAACAGGCCCAGCCCTGCGGCGGCCAAAATTTTCTCCCGGGCCCAGTGGCCCTCGATGTCCACAAAGGTCGCTGGCGGAGGATCGGGCTCTACGGGACCGGGGACCGGCGGAGCAGGGGGCTCCACGGCCTCCACCCTACCCACGCCCACAGCCTCGTCGGAAAGCAGCCGGTAGCGTTCGGCCTGGGCGCCGGACAGGCTGAGCCCTATGAGGGCCACTTCTTTCACGCCGGGTTCCAGATCCGGGTAAAGGGCCCTGCCGCTCAACAGCACCTCGTCCCCCTCCAAAATGCCGGAAGCGTCCCGGTCGAAGGCGTCGCTTTCCTCAAAATCGAAAGCAGTTTCCCCGCTGTCCTGCCGAAGGCCCGGCGCTTCAAAACCCTGGATTGCAATGGTCTTGGGCAACACGGTAAACTCTCCGGAAATGCCGCCCGTCCAGTTGCGATCCTCCACCGACGCCTCCACCCGATAGGTGCCGGGCAGCCGGGGCACGGCTTCTTCCCCGTCGTACAAAACCCGGACGGGAGCGCCCTCCCTGGCGGTCCAGGCCGCGCCCGTCACACTGCCGTATTCCTGGGTTAAAGACGATTCCTCCCATTGGAGCTCCCCGTCGGCTTTGGCCAGAATGGAGGCCGCAGCCGTGGCGGAGGTCTTTTCCAGCACATAGTGGTCCTCCCAGCGGTTCCCGTCCTCCACCAGACGGATTCCCGTGACCTGCACAGTCTTATCCAGCCCCACGTCGGGGGTGTCAAAGGCAAATTCCGCCTGGGCCTCGGGATCGTCCCCCGGCAGCGCGCCGGACAAAAGGACAATTCCCTCCGCCGCTGTGCTGCCGTCGTAAACGGCCTTGTCCTCCACCTGCACCGCCACCCCCAGCGGGACCTTCCGAACAACCAGCAGCCCCTGCAGCGACGCGGTGGAGTAGCCCTCCCGGCGCACGGTAGCCCGTACAAGGTACGAGCCCGGCTCGGTGTGGCCGTTGTTTTCATATTCGATGACAGAGCCGGCCGGGGCTCCCGTCACCTCCAGCCGCTTTTCCGTCCGGTCATAGGTATAGGAAGCGCCCCGCAGGCTCAGGCCCGTAAACCGGGGCAGCGCCTGGAAGGAAAGCTCCCGGCAGGAAAGCCCGGCCTCCACGTCTTTAAGAGAAGCCGTCAGCGTGACCCCGGCGGAGCCTCCGTCCGCGGGACAGGTGAATTCATAGTCCCCTCCGGCGGGCAAAAGCGTCAGGAAGGAGGAATAGGCCCCGTCTGCCAGCTGGGGCAGCATGACCTGCCCCGCCCAGCCACCGGCCCCGGAAATCTTCACCGTCCGGTCCCCCGCCGCGGCGGTCACCCCCCCTTCGGGCAGAGCGCACAGCAGGGTGCAGCCGTCCGGGGTGGAGCCACGCAGGCAAAGGGCTCTTTCCCCCACAGAATAGCCTGTCAGAGAAGCCCCGCTCTCCGCCGAAAGCCGGAAGCTTCCGGCGGTCAAATCGATGCCCGTGCTGTTCTCCCCGGTGACCCGCAAAAGGACCTCCGCCCCGCCGGACAGGGCGGTTTCGGTGCCCTCAAAGCCCACGGCGCGGGCCCCGGAAACCAGCAGTTCCGCCCGGCCCCCCGCGGCGTTAAAGCGGGCTCCCGGGCCAAAACAGCCGGAACGCTCCCGCTGGGCCCGCACCCGCAGGACGCCGCCGGGCAGCAGGTTTACAAGACAATCGTCGAAGACGAACCGGCTTTCGCCGCTTCCGGTGATATCCAGGCTTCCCGCCAGCTCCACCGTCCCTGCTCGCAGGCTTCCCACGGCGGTCAGAACACCGGGGCCTTCCAGCCGCAGGGTCTTCACTTCGCCGGACAGAAGCTGGCCCCCTGCTTCCAGCACGCTGTCCGCCTGGCAGACTAATACCAGCCGGCCGCTTCCCTCGCACCGGAGAAAGGCCCCGCCCTCCTCTGTCTGCCGCACGGTCACGCCGTCCAAAATGAGCACGGGCTCCACGCCCTCGTCCACGGTCACAAAGAAACCGTCCTTTTCGCCGGTAAGGCGGTACACCCCGTCCTCGGTGATGTGCAGGCTGTCCTGCCGGGAAATATCTATCCTCTGCTCCTGCCGGGGAACCCGCTCGAAAGGCAGGTCAAAGGCCGCCGTTTCCTCAGAAGGAATCCGGGCCAGAAGCTGTCCCTCGAAAGTCCGCAGCTCCCGGGAGATCCCGGCCTCTCCCAGGGTCAGCACGCTTCTATAGCCCTGGGGCACTTCCAGCTCCCGTTCTGTCTCCCCGGCAAAAAAGCGGAAGCTTGCCGGGCGGGAGGCCCGGGCCTCAAAGGAAAGGGCCGTCCAGCCGTCCCAGGGGCTTGCGGTCTGTTCCAGGGTGCTGTACAGCTGGCAGTCGGGATCGCCTTCCACGGCGGGGGCGGACAGGACCTCAATCCCTTTAGCCCCCTCGCCGCCATAAGCCCGCAGGCTGCCGGAGCCCACGATCCGCAGGTCCATCTCCCCGCAGTCAAGGGCCGGGGCCGACGGCCCTCCCCGAAGGGAAGTGCAGGTCCCTTCCGGCAAAAGCAGGGTCAAGGTACAGTTTTCGGGCAAATCG
>CAZBDS010000032.1:3086-5712 GCA_964490735.1 uncultured Acutalibacter sp.
ACGGGACAGGTCACATTCTCTCCCGCCCCCTGGACGCTGTCTTCTTCCCGGAAGCGGAGCTCCGCCGGGGCCCTGTTCAAAACGGAAGCGGTCAGATGATCCAGGGCTCCGGGTAAAACGGTGAGCACATACCGGTCCTCCCACTCCGGGGAAAGCCGCGGATTGGCGGCCTTTACAGGCTTATCGCGCCCCACGCCGGGAGTGGTAAAGCCAAAGTCCGCCAGAGCCTCCGGCGCGTCGGAGCCCTTCGCGCCCTCCAAAATCAAAGAGCCCTGTACGGCACAGCTCCCGTCATACTGCTCCTTGTCCTCTATCGACGCGCCCACCACGGTCAGCGGAGCCTTGGTCACAGTCAGAACAGCCGTAAGCTCATAGCTTTTCCCCTCATAGGCAACGGTGGCCGTCACCGGGTATTCCCCCGGCAGAGTCTGCCCATTTCCCCTATAGGAAACCACGGCCCCCTCGGGAAGGGCGCCGGAAAGCGGCAGGGACTGAGCCGTGCCGTCGTATTCTGCCGTGCCGCCGCTGAACCACACCCCGGCCAGCCGGTCGAAGCTCACGTTTTCCAGCCGGGTGATCTTGCCGTCAAAAATCTCCGCCGCGCCGGCGCAGGAAAGATCGGGCCCGTTGATGTCGAAAACCCCAGAGGGCAGATAGAGGAAAAATCCGTAGTACAGCTGGGGCAGGGTCAAGGACTCCGCCGCTTCCCCCGCCGGGTCCTGGCCCACGGGGCACAGCTCCACCAAGGCCTCTTTGCTGAAGGCTTTCATGAGCCGCAGGTCCAAAAATCCGCCGGTCATGGCGGGATCCAAAATTTCTTCCCCGGTCAGGGGATTGTTTCTCCGCTGCTTCATGCGCACGCAGAGCCGGGAATCCGGCCCCACAGAAAGGAAGGCGCGTTCGCCTCCCAGAGCGCCCCTGCCCGGCACGGCCCGGGCGGAATCCACCTGGATCCAGCCTCCGGTGATCCGCACCGCGGAATGGGCCCCGCCGATCCCGGCGGCCATACCTCCCAGCTGGTCCGCAATATCGCTTACCCACACGGAGCCCCCGGCAATCTCCACCACGGCGTTCCGGCCGCCGACGCCGGTATCTCCTTCCCCGATGGAAAGGGAAACCCTGCCGCCGGTGACCCGCACCCTGGCGTTTTCCCCGCCCAGGGTATCGCACAGGCTCAAAGAGCCGTCCGCCACAAACACCCGGGCGCCGGGGCCGCCCACGGCCCCCGTTCCCGTGCCGGTCACCGCCAGAGCTCCGCCCTCAACCCGCACCGTGCTGTTTTTGCCGCCCACCAGGGCCTGGCTTTGATAGCCGCTGGGCAGGGAGCAGTTCACTGTGCCCTGGCTGAACAGGATCTCGCCTGCGTCCTCACCACTGGGGACGCCGAAGGCCGGGGCCCTGCCGCCGGGAACCACTGCCAGCGCTTTCAGGCAGCTCAGGGTCAGCCGGGAGGAGCGGGGCACATACACCAGAGGAACGGCGGCGGTCCTGCCGGCCCTTAAGATGCTGGCTTCCTCCGCCTCAGAAGAAAACAGGGTGACCGAACAGCCCTTTCCCAGCTGGATCAGGCCCTTGCCCTCGGGCTGGGTCTGGGAAAAATTCATGATGACGCCGTCCAGCCGCAGGGTGGCGGTCACCCCGTCGGCCACCGTGATCCTGTGGGTATCGGTGCTGCCGGTGATTTTATAGGTGCCGTTTTCAACAATCTCCACCTCTCCCGCGGAAAGGTCCAGGTTCCGGGTGGCATTGTCCCAGCGGGTCAGGGGGATATCACGATATACGTTGCTTTCTTCCATACAGGAAATGGCGGGGCTCCGAGTGATGGTCCCGGTGACCAGGATCACGTCACCCCGTTCCGGCAAAGTCTTGCAGAAGGACAAAAAGCCCTTGGGCACGTTCCAGGCGTCCAGCTCCCCCGCTCCCTGGAACCGCAGCTCGGTGGCGGAGGCCAAAGCCTGAGCCAGCACGCCCTGCAGCAGCAGAGGCGGCTCCCCGCCGCCGGAAGCCCACCGGTTTTCTGCGGGCAGTTCCACAGCTTCCTTTCCGCAGGAAGCAAGCAGCAGCCGGCACTCCCTTTGAACAGAGGTGGCTGCCGCCTTCACCGCGGGAGCCGTGCCGCCGCCCAGGGCCAGCAGCCTGCCCGTGCCCCGGAACCGCAACTCTCCCCCGGCCTCTATGGCGGGCTTGGTTCTGCCGCCGGTCAGCGCGCTGTCGCCGCCCAGCTCTTCGGTAATTATGGTGAGGACCGTTCCCTTGCCCGTGGAAATGGCCGCCTGTCCATTGGGCCCGGTAAGGTTTGCCCCCCGCAAGTGCAGCACCACCGTCAGCCCTTCGCCAACGGTCAGGTTGGCCCCATCGCCGGTCAAAATGTATTCGCCGCTTTCGGAAATTACCGTTGTCCCACCGGAAAGCGCAAGAACGGGGATATCCTCGGAAATCCGGGAAAAGGTCAGGGGAGACAGGCGGTTCACCCCTTCTCCCGCCGCCCTTATGCCGTCGGAAACCTCCTCATTTTCGGTCCGCAGGGTATAGGTTCCCGCCTGGGGCACCGTAAGGGCAAAGGTCCTGCACCCGGCAGGCAGGGTCAGCCCATAAAGCTCCGTGCCGTCCCGGCACAGCCGCACCC
>CAZBDS010000032.1:5812-11272 GCA_964490735.1 uncultured Acutalibacter sp.
GCCAGGGAATATTCCGTCTGGGCGTCGTTGACCCCGGCGTACAGCTCCAGCGTGGAATCTTCCGCCAGGATATCCCCCGCCCATTGGCCGCTGCCGCCGCCCAGGGCCGGAGCCGCTTCCCCTTCTATGTACACAGAGCCGCTTTCCAGGCGGAAGCTGCCTCCGCCGTAAGCGGTGATATGGGCGCCGGAAAGCTTCAGGCTCCCGGCGGGCTCAAACTGATTCCCGCCGATGGCCGCCGCGCCTCCGCCGCCAAAGGCTTCCAGAGCGCCCGGGCCCTCCAAAGTGACTTCTGCCCCCTGGGCAACGCGGACCGCCGCCTCATACCGGCCTCCCGTCAGGCTGTTTTCCCCCTCGGTGATTACCCGGACCGCGGCCCCCTGCTTTATGTACAGCGGGCAGCCATAGTCTGTCCCGGACAGGTCGGCCCGCACGTTATCCAAAATGACGGTGACGTCCTCCGCTTCGGCTGCCACCCGGATCGAATTTTCCTGGGTGACGCCGGTAAAGCGGTATTCTCCCGGCTGAGACAGGGTATAGCTTCTCTCCGACAGATCGTAGGTACCGGGGGGCACCTCCTCTTCGTCCTCCGGAAGCGTCAGCCGGAAGGAAATGCTGCCGTTGCTGTTCTCCCGCACTTCAGACACCACCACCCGGGTGTTGGAGCCGTCGTTTAAGTACAGGGTCTCCCCGGCAGGCGCGGAAGCCTCCGCGCTTCCCAGGGACGTATAGTTCCACCTGCCGCTGAGGGAGGCCTGGGAGATTGCTCCCTTGCCTGCGTTGGGCCCGGTGTCCTTCGGCCGGAAAACATACACCTCGTCTCCGCCGCCGGCGGTGCCGTTTCGGTTTCCCCCATAGGTCATAGTGTTGGCCCGGTAGAGCAGCAGGCCTTCCCGGGGCACGTTGTCCTGGGTCACGTCGCCGTAGCTGCCCCCCTTGCGGTATTCCGCCACCAGGTATTCGGTGGGGGTGCCCGTGGGGATCAGGTACGCGTCGGGGGTGCCGTTGTCCGATCCCAGAGGGTACAGCGTGTAAAGGCCGCTCTTTTCCGCGTGCTGCAGACTGCCCCAGCCGCCGTAAGCCTTGGCCAGGTACGCCCCGGGAAACTGAGGGTCCGCGTAGTCGGTGGTGGCCATCACGTCCCAGCCGCCCACGGGAACACCGCCGGTGCTGTCATAGTAGCGGTACAGGTCGGGAAAACCCGCGGTGTGCAGCAGCTCGTGGGACAGCACGCCCACCCCTGCGTAATAGGGGTCCGCAAAGATCATATTAAAGGGGTAGACAATTTTCGATTGGCCGGTGCCGTCCGTCACCGAAATGCTCTCTCCCAGCAGGGCCCAGCTGTGGGGCCACAGGATATCGTTCCAGCCGTCGGCGCTGCCGCTGACCAGAAAAGTGACGTTGTCCACAAAGCCGTCTCCGTTGCCGTCCACCAGGGCTTCCGGATCCAGCGAAGGCAGGGCGGCTTTCAGTGCCCGGCTGAGCAGGGCCATTTCCCGCCGGGTGCGCTCCTCGTCGGAATCGGGGCAGCCGCCCGGGTTCGAGGCGCTCTGGGCCCGGTAATAGCTGCGGGGGTACAGGTCCTCGTAAGAGCAGAACACGTCCTCCCGGGAACCCGTGGTTAAAAACTGCGTGTCCATGTCAAAGGTGCCGTCGGAGATCTTGTCAAAATACCGGCGCACTTTGTCGTAGCTTGCCCCAATGTCCAGATCTCCCGCCACGGGCACGCCCGGCTGACCGGAGACAAATTCCGCCTCGCCCCGGAACCGGACAAAGATCACAAGATTGCACAGCCGGTCTTTTTTCCGGGCGGCATAGAGCCCTGCGCCGCCCCAGCCGGAAGCTGTCAGCTCTTCCCCGTCCCGGCCGGACTCGAAGAAAGAGACCTCCTTTTCCCGGGGAAACTCCCGGACCAGCTCCGGGTGGGCCTCTAAATCCACTTGCTCCACGGTCATGCCGCTGCGGGCTTTTCGATAAAACAGGGTGGGCCGTCCCGGGGTCTCCTGTCCCACCCGGTCCTCGGAGGGGACGGGCAGGCCGTCCTGCTCTTTGGCGTAGACATACCAGCCCTCATCGTCCTGGACGATGAGCCTGCCCCCTTCGTCGTGGAGATAGTTAAAATGCTCGTCGCCGGAGGAATAGCAGGAAATTTCCGTGCCGTCCGGCTGGGTAAGCTCGGTGGGCACGTCCTGCAGCGGCGCCGCCCAGCCGGTGAGGGAAAGTCCCCACAGAAAGCAAAAAACGGCGAAGAGAAACCATGGCGCCCTGCGCCAAAGCCTTTTCGCCGTTTCAATCCTTTTGCTCTCTCTCACAATTTCTCCCCCGTTCCCCCACACCTGCACCTGGCGGTGAGCGCGTCCCGGTCTACGCTCCGCTCCGGTCGTTGCTGGACGCATGCCACTGGCATGCAGCAACCGAGCCGGCAGGCGAGAATGAGTATAACTTCCTCGGCATAAACTCAAAGCCTGCGGCCGATCACAGCCTTTTGGGAATATTTTAGCATAAACGGGGATTTTTGAAAAGGGAAATGCCGGAATTTCACCTGGAAAATCCTTGGAGCTTTCTTCGTCTGGCCCCCACATAGGGCAGCCAGAACAGGAAACAGAGCAGGGCCGCCGCCACGGCTTGCCAATACCCTAGCTCCGTGCCCGGCGTCCAGGCGCAGGCCCACAGGACTAAAAGCCCGTCGGTCAAGGGCGTAAACACCCCCAAAAGCAGCAGATTGAGGGGAAGGATCACCGTCTGCACCAGGGGCCGTACCAGCAGGTACAGCAGGGCAAGGGCTAAGCCGCCCCACAGCACGCCCCACAGGGTGCAGGAGCCGGGGAACAGCAGGGCGCAGACCCCGAAAGCGCCCAAGCAGCCGGCAAATCTCGCGGCAAAAGCAGTCACAGGGTCTTCACCTCCACAAACACTTCCCCATCCTCCTGCTCGGTCTCCACCTTCACATAGGTCTGGGGTTCCTGCTCCTCAACAGCCCACAGGGCCGTCAGAGCCGCTTCGGCGGCTTCCCGAATCTTCTTCCCGCGCTCCCCCGGGAGCCGCTTCAAAAACGGCTCCCAGGAAAGCAGCGCGCCGGTGAGCACCGGCAGGGCCAGGAACAGGCACAGCCGGACGCCGGGCCCCTTCTCCTTCACCCTTACCCGGACCAGTGCCAGCCGGGACTTACTCCACATACACGCGCACCTTCATGTCGGTGTTTTCCTCTTCTTCCTGGACGTCCACATTGACGATGTCGCCCTCCAGCTCCTCCAGCACGTCCACGATCTCGCCGATATCCAGTCCCTGCAGGACCCTGTCCTTCACGCTGTCCCCCGCGCTGTCAGGCACAAACTGTGTGACAATGTTACCGGCGTACCGGGCCAAGGCCAGGGGCAGGCTGACGTTCACGTTCAGATTTTTGCCGGATTCCACTCCGTTCACCTGAACCCGCAGCTTTCTCCCCTTGGTCCGCCGGGCCATTTCCTGGGCCTGGGCTTTTTCTTCCTTTTCCGTGTCGCTCAGGCATTCCAGCAGCCGGGCGCCGTCGGCGGCGCTCACTTTGCCTTCGTTGATCATGTCCAGAATCTTCTGCTTGTTCTCGTTCATTACGATCTCTCCCTTTCTCGTCAAAGTCCCCGTTTTCCTCCGAGGCAGTCCCCGGAAACCGGGCCCCCGGGCCTCATGATCCTGCCCTCGTCCCGTTCCAGCTGCCACACCGCCTCGTCTACGGTAATGTGCCCCAGGCGGAGCATTTCCAGAATATCGTGCCGGTTGTTTTTCATCATTGCCTTCTTTCCCTGCGCGAAGGCCTTACGCCTTGCACAGCTGAATGCCGCCGGACATGGTGCTGATCCGGATCTCGGTCTCTCCGTCCCCAAACTCGCCGCTGCCGGACTTCCTTTCCAGCTTCCCGGTCAAGGGGAAATCGCTGCGGAAGCTGCCGGAGGTGGTCTTGTATTCCACCGTAAAGCCGCCGTCCCCGGCGCTTTCGGGCAGATCCAGCTGCACAGCGCCGGAAACGCTGGAAAGCTTTACCTCCTCGGGCATGGTCATCGTCCGCACATACAGCCGGCCGGAAACGGTGCTGGCTTCCACGGTCTCGCCGGTCCCCTCGGCGCTCAGAGACCCGGAGGTGGTGGAAAACTCCATTTCCTCTCCGCTCAGGCCCTGCGCGTTCAGGCTGCCGGAGACCGTGCCGAGCTTGATGGTCTCCCCATGGATCCCTTCGGCCTTCACCGAGCCGGAGGCCGCGTTGGCGTAAACGTCTTCCCCTGTCAGCCCCGCTAGATACAGGCAGCCGGAAGCGGTATTGAAATGCAGGTCCTCGCCGTTGAGATTGCGTGCGGTGATGGCGCCGGAGGCCGTATTGAACCGCAGATTCTCCCCGTGAAGGCCGGAAAGAGTGATAGCGCCGGAAGCGGTGCCGATCTCCACCTCCTCCAGGTGGGCATTCAGGTTCTCTACCAGCACCGAGCCGGAAGCGGAAGCCACCTTCAGTTCCTCCAGGTTGCCCAGGCTCTGGGGCAGCTCTACCACCAATCGCTTGGAGAGGGTGCTCATACCCGACCAGACTCCCCTTTTCAGGAATCCTCCCTTGGAAACAGTCCGGCCGTCCTTTGTCCAGCGGATCTCCATCTCACCGTCGTCGTAAGAAAACCACAGGCGCTCGTTCTCCGCCAGAGGTCGTTTGGCATATTCGCTGATCCGGGGGCCGTCGCCTTCCCAGGTCTTAATCTCCACCGGTCCCGCCACCCAATTGATCTTCAGGGAATCCACGTGCCCCGCCAGGAAGCTTCCCTCCGCGGGACAGGGATACTGGGCCGCTGTTTCTTCGGGGATTTCCGGCGCCGGAGGTTCCGGAGGCGCCGGGGGCTCCGGGGGTACCGGCGGCACGGGAGGTACCGGCGGTACCGGGGGAATCGCGGCAAAGCTCTCGTTGATCGCCTGATTGACCGCGTCGCTGATGGCCTCTCCCATCTTCTCAAACCCGCCGGCCTCTACAGAGGCGTTGACGGCCTGTTCCACCGCGCTGTCAATGGCGTCGTTTAATTTGTTTGCTTCCTGTTCTACCTGCGCCGCCTGTTCCAGCATTTCCTCCCCACCGTCGGGGCAAAGGGTCAGCTCGGGCACCGGTTTTCCGGCGGGCACGCCGTCCCGGGATTCCCCCAGCGCGTCCAAAAGCCTTGCGGCGTCTCCCTCCGTAATGGTCCCGGCCGCCAGCATTTCCAAAACCCTGCGCTTTTCGTCGCTCATCTCATTTTCCTCCCTTCAACTGGTTCAAGGCCTCAATGGCCGTGTCTACATCGATCTCCCCATTGGCAAGGCGGCTTAAAATCTCCGCCCGCTCCTCTTCTTCCCGGACGGCCCGAAGCTCCGGCTTCTCGTCAAAGCCCAGGGCGTTCAGGGCGGCGTCCAGCATGTTCTTCACCGTGGGGTAGCTGACCCCCAAGGCCTTTTCCACTTCCTTGATGGACCCCC
>CAZBDS010000033.1:0-11215 GCA_964490735.1 uncultured Acutalibacter sp.
CTTTTCCCGGCGGCTGACCTGCACCTGGGTCATGCCCAGCAGGGCGGCGGTCTCCACCTGGGTCTTGCTTTGAAAATAGCGGTACTCCACCAGTTTCCTGTCCCGCTCTTCCAGAGTGCGTATGATCTCGTACAGCGCCAGCCGTTCGGTCATCTTTTCCTCCGGGGCCTCCACGGGGATCTCGATCTGCTCCCCCTCCTCCTCGCTTGTCAGGGACAGGGGCGCCCGGGTGATTCCCAGGGCCAGGGCAGCTTTTTCGGGGGTGATCTCCAGCCGCTGGGCAATCTCCGCTACGGTGGGGCTTATGCCCTGCTCCTGGCGCAGCTCTTCCTCCGCTTCCCGGGCCTTTTTTCCCAGCTCCCGCATGCCCCGGGAGATCCGGACAGCTCCTCCGTCCCGGAACAGGCGGCGCACCTCTCCCAAAATCACCGGCACGGCATAGGTGGAAAACTTTACGCCCCGCTGGGTGTCAAAATTTTCCACGGCTTTTACCAGCCCCACGCAGCCCGCCTGGAACAGGTCGTCGTACTCCACCCCCTTGCCGGAAAAACGCCGGGCGCACAAGTGGACCAAGCCGATATTTTCCTCTACCGCCCGGCTGCGGGCGGCCTTTTCTTCCCGGCCGTCCACTTCCTCACCCCTTGGGCGCAAAGTATTTGGTCAGGGTAACACTGGTGCCCTTGCCCACCGCCGAGGTGACCCGCACCCCATCGCAGAAGCTCTGCATCACGGCAAAGCCCAAACCTGCCCGTTCTTCGCCGCCGGTGGTGAACAGGGGCTCCATGGCCTGCTTCACATTGGGGATTCCGCAGCCCTTGTCCCGGATCCTCACCACGGCTTTGCCGTTTTCAAACAGCTTTACGGTTATGTACACGGTCCCGATGGCGTCCCGGTAACCGTGGACGATGGCATTGGTCACCGCCTCGGAAACGGCGGTTTTAATCTCGTTAAGGTCGGCCACCGTAGGGTCCAGCTGGCTTAAAAAGGCGGAGACCGCCGCCCTGGCATAGCCCTCGTTTACCGAGTGGGAGGGAAAGGTGATCTGAGTCTGATTGACAGGCTTCATTACCCGGCCCTCCTTTCGATGTTGGCCACCGAAGCAATGCCGGAAAGCTCCACCATTTTGTAGAGGCTCTGGGGCAGTCCGCAAACCACCACATGGCCCTTCCAAAATTTGTAAAGCCGCACCCGCCCCAGGATCAGCCCGATTCCGGAGCTGTCCATAAAGCTGACGTCGGAAAAGTCCAGACGCAGGCAATAGGGCTTCACCTTCTGGGACACGTCGTCGATAGCTTCCCGCATTTCCGCCGCGCTGTGCTGGTCGATCTCCCCTCCCAGTCGGGCGGTGAGAACGCCGTCTTTATAGTCGATTTGTACGCCCATGCTTTCCATATCCTTCCTGTTTTTCCTAGTACGCAAAAATGGTCCCGAAAAGAGCGCTTGTCCGCTCTTCTCAGGACCATTTTATAAAGAAAGTTCTGCGTTTTTTAGGGAAGCCTGTCAGCCGTTTCCTTAAATTTGAGGTTTGCTTCTATTTCCTTGCCCGTTACTCTTGACACTTCTCGCACCGCCCAACTTGAGAAAATAAAAAAGACTACCTTTCGGTAGTCCTTTTTTCTTGTGGTTCCCGCTCAAAATAGATATTTTCAGTGCGAGCCGCGCACTAAAACATAGAAAAAACCTGCGGTTCGCGAATTGCTCACCGCAGGTGTGGTGGAGATGGACGGGATCGAACCGTTGACCTCCTGAATGCCATTCAGGCGCTCTCCCAGCTGAGCTACACCCCCAGATTGGTCCATGCGCCACTCAGGGCGCTTTGATATAATACCACAGGGGAGAACATTTTGCAAGTCCTTTTTCAAATTTTTTTGATTTTTTGTGCCCCGCCGTCAGGGTTGGGGCGTGACAAACAGGGTTTTGTAGTTTACATAAATCACCATTCCGGGCTTGGCGCCCTGGGGTTTAGACACGTTGCGCACCTGGGTGTAATCCACCGGCACCTGAGAGGAATCCTTGGCACGGCTGTGGGACGCCGCCAGCACAGCTGCCTCCTCCATGGCAGCGGGAGTAGGCTCTCTGCCTTCCGTCACCAGGATCACGTGGGAGCCCGGGATATTTTTGGTATGGAACCAAAGATCGTTATTATTGGCAGTCTTCAGGGTCAGCTTATCGTTTTGCCGGTTGTTCCGGCCCACCAGCACGGTAAACCCGTCGGCCACCGTAAACTTTAAGGGCGCGCCGGCAGCCACGGGCTTTTGCTTTTTGCTGCGCAGGACCCGGATATACCCCTGCTCCCCCAGCTCCGCCCGGATCTCGGAAAGATCCTGCTCGGTCTCCGCCCTAGTCAGGGCGTCCAGCACGCTGTCCAGGTATTCCAATTCCCGATTGGCAATGGCGATCTGCTCGGCCAGCTTTTCCTCGGCAGTCTTGGCCTTACGGTATTCCTTGTAATACTTCTGGGCGTTCTGGTTGGCGTTTAAGGCCGGATCCAGCTTAATGCTTACAAGGGGCTCCCCCTCTTCGTAGAAATTGGGGAGACCTACTGCCGCCGCGCCTTTGGGGATCCCATAGAGATTGGCGCTGAGCAAATCCCCCGCTATCCGCAGGGAATCCCGCTGGGCGCACTGCTCCAGCTCCGCTTTCTGGTTGTTGATCTTCCGGGAAAGCCGCTCGGAATGGGTGGACAGCAGCCGGAGAAGATCCTGCTCCCGCACCCGCATGCGCTCCTGGTGGTCCCGTTCCCGGTAAAAGTCGTCCAGCATTTTCGAGAAGGAAGAAGCCTCTTTCACCACGGCGGCCGCCCCGTACTGATGAATATCCACAAAAGAAAAATCCATGGGCTTTCCTTGGGGGCTTACCGCCATGTGTGCCCGGCCGGAGCAATCCTCCACAGTTTCCTTCAGCTTTTGGTAATAAAATCCCGTTCGGAAATACTCTTCCTCACCCATGGTCTTCACGGTCAGTTCAGCGCCCCGGCCCGCCTGATGGGCCAATTCCCGGCAGACGATGGGCGATACGCCCTGTAATACGGACAGCAGCGCCTTGGAAAGCTCCATGTCCCCCGGCAGGGCCCGCAGGGCGGAAAGCAGCTCCTGAGCGCCGGTGGAAAGCAGGCAGCGCTTATCCTGGGCGGGGGGCAGCTGGTAGCCCAGTCCGGGCAGCACCAGCCGCTGGGAGGACATGGAAGCGTCTACCCGCTTTAAGGCGTCCACGATCTTCCCGTCTTCCCCGGTGAGGATCAGGTTGCTGTATTTGCCCATGATCTCCATAGTCAGGGTCAGGGTGACGTGGTCCCCCAGCTCGTTGATGGAGTCAAAATCGAAATGGAGCACCCGTTCCAACTCTGGCTGGCGAACGGCAATAAGCTTTGCGCCCTGAAGCTTTTTCCGCAGGAGCATGCACAGCATGGGAGGCTGCTGAGGATTCTCGATGGGTATGGACGTAAAGTGGACCCTGGCGCTGTTGGCGCGGGCAGAAAACAGCACCTTGTCGGCGCTTTCCCGGCTGCGAAACGCGATCAGCAGTTCTTCCCGGTTGGGCTGGTGGATCTTATCCACCCTGGCCCCCAGGAGCTTTTCCTCCAATTCTTTTTTCAGATGGCGTAAAAGCGCACCGTCTAATGCCATAATGATTTCCTTTCACCGGTCACGATAACTCGCAGGGGACAAAAGCCCCCTGCCCCTAAAGCCTGCAAAAAGGCGGACGCTCCGCGCTGCTCACCGAAAATTCCACGTCGGGGAACCGCTTTTTCAAATAAGAGGCCAAAAAGGCCCCAAAGGGCTTTTCGGTTTCATAGTGTCCCGCCGCCACACAGGTCAAGCCCAGCCGGGCAGCCTCTAAGGCTTCGTGGTGCTTCAGCTCCCCTGTGAGGAAAGCGTCGGCGCCGCGGCAGGCCGCGTTGGAAAGCTCGTCTCCCCCGGCCCCGCTGCAGAAAAAGATCTTCTTCACAGGCCGGCCGCCGTCCACGAGCTGCACAAAACCTGCTTCCAGCCGTTCCCTGACCAGCCCGGCAAATTCCCCGGGCTCTGCCGGCTCTTCCAGCTCGCCGGAAAAAAGCACGCTTTGACGGCCGAATACGTCCTCGGCTCGGACGTTCCACAGGCCCAGCTTGCCGGCCAGGGCCACGTTGACCCCGCACACCGGGGAGCGGTCCAGGTTGGTGTGGCAGCACAGAGCCGCCACGCCACGCTTCGCCAGCAGGAAAGGCACGTCCCGGGAACTTAAGGAGCGCAGGGGCGTAAAAATCACCGGGTGATGGCTGATGACCAGCTCCGCCTTCCGGGCCGCGGCCTCTTCCACCACCGCCGGAGTGATGTCCAGCGCCAGCAAAGCACGGGTGACCGGAGCGTCTCCGTCTCCCACCAGCAAACCCACATTGTCAAAATCCAAAGCGGCGGAAAAGGGCGCCGCCCCGTCGATCACATCGTAAATATCCCGTATCCGCGTCATGTAGATTTCTCCTTCCCGTCACAGATCCGATCCGAATTTTCTCCGAATCTCTTCGATGACGGCCTTCAGATCTTCCGGTTTCTCCTCTCCCCTGCCTCGCAGAGCCCCTTCCAGGCGTCCGGCCAGATCCCGGAGGATCTTAGCGGCATATTCCTTGGCCGGGACAGTTCCCGGTTCCAGCCTGCCCAGCTCTGGGTAGAGAAGGCCTGTCTCCGGAGGCCGCCCGCTATACCGGCAGGAAAAGGCGGTGTAAACACGGCCCGCGTCTTCCACGGCGCGCTCCTCCAACACCTCAAAGCCCAGTTCCCGCAGGCCCAGCCGCAGATCCCGGGCAGAGCTCATAGGCTGAAGCACCAGCCGCTTTTCCCCGTCCCGCAGCCAGGGCGTTTCCTCTACCATGCGGAGGATCAGCTCTCCGCCCATGCCGGCGATAACGATGTCCTCCGCTTCCCCTGCCTCAATGGCCCGCAGCCCATCGGACTGCCGGAGGGTCAGCTTTCCCTCCACCCCATAGCGCCGGGCGTTTGCCGCCGCGGTCTCCAGGGGGCCCGGGTTTACGTCGGAGGCAACGGCACGGGGAACTGCGCCGCTTTTCAGCAGCCAGATAGGCAGATAGGCGTGATCCGTGCCCACATCGCACAGGGGCCTGCCGCCCCGGATCAGCGCGGCGCACAGAGCCAGCCTGGGCCCCAGCTGAAATAAGGGACGTGCCATGGGCCGGCCTCCTTTCCTCGCAAAAACCAACTGCCGCCCGGCAGACGCCGCGCGGCAGCCAACGATCACACTGAATTACTTGCCCTGCAGGTGCCGGTTGAGTTTCTCCACCAGCTCGCCCACGTCTACGCCGTGCACAGCGCAGGCCTGCTCCAGGGTCTCGCCCCGGGCAGAGGGGCAGCCCAGACAATGCATGCCCATTTCCAGAAAATAGGGGGCAGTGCTTTCGTCCAGGTCCAAAATATCACCGATGATTGTGTCTTTCGTAATAGAAGCCATTGGCGGTTTCCTCCTTGTGATAAAAGATGCGGAGCGCATACCGGCAGCTCCGGCAAAAATAGTGTGCCCAAGAACCGAAAAAACTTACCCCTCCTGCTCTTCCCGCATGCGGGCAAAGCACTCGCTGCAGTACACAGGACGGTCGTCACGGGGCTGGAAGGGCACCTGGGCCTCTTTGCCGCAGGAAGCGCACACGGCGGTAAACATCTCCCGCTGGCCCCGTCCGGCTGCCTTGCGGGCCTGACGGCATTCCCTGCAGCGCTGGGGCTCGTTCTGGAACCCCCGTTCCGCGTAGAATTCCTGTTCGCCGGCGGTGAACACAAATTCTTTTCCGCACTCCTTGCAGATAAGAGTCTTGTCTTCGAACATGTTTTTCACCCTCGCTTTTGATGATTCCATATTGTGAACAGCGGCAGATTCGGCCGCACGTTCCCAGAAAATCAAATTACAAGCCCTTCAGCTTGCTGCGCACCCGGTACATGGCATTGTCAAACACCTTTAAACTAATGCCTGTGCGCTTGGGGATCTCCGCTCGTTTACAACCGCCGAGATACAGGGACAGGGCCCTTCTCTCCAGCGGGGACAAGATCTGGTTCATTTGCCGTAAAAGCTGCTGAAACTGCTCCCGCACCTCCAGCAGATCCTCCGGACCGTTTTCGGCAGCCATCAAGGCGGCGTCCGGGCCGTCCAGCGGGAGGGATTCGTTTAAAGGCCGGTTTTTCCGGCTGCCGTGCTTTCTGGCGGCGCTGACCATGCAGTTGTAGATGCACACGCCCGCATAGGTCTGAAACGACGCTTCCCCCTGCTCTTCAAAGGAATTGGCCGCCGCATACAGGCCCAAAAAGCCCTCCTGCAGCAGGTCTTCTTCCTCGGGAAAGGAGGGGCCCTGAAACGACCGTGCCTTCGCGCGGATCAGCCAAAGATAACGGGCGCTCAGCTCAGAAAAGGCGTCGGGATCGTTTTCCCGCACCCGCCGGGTGAGCTCGGCGTCGCTGACAGCTTGATAATCACCGGTCATTCCCGCACCTCGTGACAGAGTTCTTGACCTTATGATACCCCAATTTCTCCCTTTCGTCAAGAAATATTTCCTTTCCCGCCCCGGGCCGTTGTCTTCTCGTGCATTTTGCCTTATAATGGAAAAAACAGAACTTTCGAGAGGAGCTGGCTGCAATGGTGGCAAAAATCCACAGCATGGGGATCTTCGGCCTGGACGCCTTTCCCGTAGAGGTGGAGGCCGACCTGTCCCAGGGGCTGCCTGCCTTTGAGGTGGTGGGACTGCCCGACGCGGCGGTCAAGGAATCCAGGGACCGGGTCCGCTCTGCCCTAAAAAACTGCGGGTATCAGTTTCCCGTGGGCCGCATCACCATGAACCTGGCTCCGGCGGACCGCAGAAAGGCCGGCCCCCTCTACGACCTGCCCCTGCTGGTAGCGTTGCTGCTGGCCTCCCGCCAGCTTTCCTGCGGCACGGAGGACGCGGTGTTCCTGGGCGAGCTTTCCCTTTCCGGAGAAGTGCGGCCCGTCCATGGGGTGCTGGCCATGGCATGCAAGGCCCGGGAACTGGGCTTTCAAAAAATCTTTGTGCCAGAACCCTGCGCGGCCGAAGCCGCCGTAGCCACCGGCCTTACGGTCTATCCCCTGCGCACCGTGCCCCAGCTTCTTGCCCATCTCCGCGGAGAGGAACCGATCTCCCCCGCCGGCCCTTCCGAGCCTGCAACAGATCCCGGCCCCGCTTTGGATCTGTCGGACGTCAAGGGACAGCCCGAGGTAAAGCGCGCCCTGGAGGTAGCTGCCGCCGGCAGCCACAACCTTCTGCTGCTGGGCCCTCCCGGCTCCGGCAAAAGCATGCTCGCAAAGCGCCTTCCTTCCATTCTGCCCGAAATGACCTTTGACGAGGCCCTGGAAACCACCCAGATCTATTCCGTGGCCGGCAAGCTTCCGGAACACGTGTCCCTGCTGCGCACCCGGCCTTTCCGGGCGCCCCACCACACCACCTCCACCACCGGCCTCACCGGTGGCGGAAGTAATCCCCGGCCCGGCGAAATCTCTTTGGCCCACAACGGCGTACTGTTTCTGGACGAGCTGCCGGAATTTTCCCACAGCACCCTGGAGGCCCTGCGCCAGCCCCTGGAAAGCGGCAAAGTGGAGGTGGTCCGGGCCATGGGCTCCGCCAGCTTCCCCTGCCGGTTCATGCTGGTGGCCGCTATGAATCCCTGCCCCTGCGGCTATTTTGGCCACCCCACCCGTCCCTGCACCTGCCCGCCCCACGCGGTGGACCGCTATCTGGAACGGATCTCCGGGCCCATGCTGGACCGCATGGACCTGCACATCGAGGTGCCGCCGGTGGAATTTGAGCATCTTTCCGGCGGCGGAGACGGGGAACCCTCCGCCGTAATCCGGCAGCGGGTTGCAGCTGTCCGTAAGCTGCAGGCGGAGCGGTACGAGGGGCTGGGCTTCACCTGCAACGCGCAAATCCCCGACGCGTTGTTTGCTCAGTTCTGCACGCCCACCGAGGACGCCGCCCGGCTGCTGAAGCGGGCGTTCGAGCGTTTCAGTCTTTCCGCCAGGGCCTACACCCGCATTTTGAAAACGGCCCGCACCATCGCCGACCTGGACGGCAGCGAAACCATCGCCTCTGCCCACGTGGGCGAGGCCATTCAGTACCGCACCCTGGACCGGAAATACTGGCAGCGAGGCGTCTGAAACCGGCAATATAGTAATAAAACCTCTTTTGAACTGCGTCAACTATAAAAAGGGAGACCCGACAGAAACCGGGCCTCCCTCTTCTTTTATTCTTTTACCGGTCGTAATCGGCTATCTCGCTGGGGAATTTGAAACCGTAGGTGTTGGAGTGATAGTCGGAGCTGGCGGGATTGGCGCCGGAATAATCCCCAAAGAAGAAGATCTTGCACTCGCCCAAACGCCGCCATACCAGGCCGGGCTGGACGTTGTTACCTGCATGGCACCACTGCAGGATATTGTTGGCAAGCACGGTGGAATCGGCATAGGTCAAATCATGGGACGCGCCACTGATCCCGATATAGCCCGCCGGGACCCAGCCCGTTTTACCGCCATAACTTACCTGATACCAGACCTGCTTTTTCTCCGAAATTACCTGAGAGCCGGTGATCGTCACGGAACTGCCCACCTTGATCTTGCCCAGGTTCTTGGAGGTGCGGTCCGCTTTTTCAAAGAGGAAAACATTGTCGTCGTCCTCATCGCTGCCCTGGTTGACCGTACCCGTCCCCGAGGAAGGCGGGTTCGTGGCGTTAAGCATCACCCGGAAGAAGCCGTAGTCCGGACTGAAATATCCGGGGCCCAGGTTGTAGGCAAAGCTCACCATGGCGTCAAACTGGGTCTGGCTCATCTTCATGTCGTACTTGCTGCGGAAACTGTTGACGCTGGAAACATAGCCGCCCTCATTGGCCTTTTGGGCCAGCATGCTCCGCATTTCCGAAGGGGTGAGGTTGTTGTAGAACGTGGTGTTTACCGGCACCACATAGCCGTATCCCACGGTGGGGTTCTTCCTGGCCAGGGGATCGTCCTTGCAGTCGGGCAGCTGGCCCTCGTAAGCGGCGATGTTCTGCAGCATTTCCCAGGAAACCCGGCGGTCCCGGGTGGAGGCCGTCGTCATGGATTCGGAACCGTCCATCACATAGACCTGGAACTGGCAGGAATCCGAATAGCCGTTGGCCGTGGCCTGCACCGTATAAAGGCCGGCCTTGGCGAAGGTGACGGACCGCTTAAAGACCCGCACGTTATTGGTGGGCAGGCTTTCGGAAGCCATGGAGGAAATGCGGCTTTCCTTGGTAAATTCAGAGGTACTGAAAGTGCCGGAGGCCGGGCCGCTCACCTTAAAGGTGACGGACTCCCTGCTGCTTTCGGTAACAGCCACCAGGTCAAAGGCCGTGCCAGTCTTGGGGGTGGTCCACCTGCCGCTGACCTGGGGGCCCACGCCGTAGCCGGACCGCACACCCTCCGGCCCGGTAACGGTGATCTTGCAGGTCGCCTGGGTCTTGCCCGCCTGGTCGGCAAAGGTCAGGGTGGCGGTGCCGGGCTTTTTGCCGTAGACCATTGCCCCCTGCTGGCCCGGATAGCCGCTGCCGTAATCGACGGTATAGCCCACGATGGCCACGCTGGGATCGCTGCTGGTCCAGGTCATGCTGCCCAGGCCGGAGGTGACGGAGGCGTCCAGCCGGGCGCTTTCGTACTGGTGCAGGGTAAGCGCGGAGCTGGACAGCTTTGCCCCGGCCGCCTGGCCGGGAACATAGACCGCCAGATAGGGGTCGTCTTCATCGCCGGAATGGGCAAAACCGGTCCGGCCCGCAGCGGTTTTCACCCCCAGCCAGGGAAGGCTGGAAACGTCGGTGACAGTCAGGGTATCGCCGTTCTGCAGCATGCCGATAGAGCCGTAGCTGGTGCCGGGGCCGCTGCGCAGATTCAGGGCCGAAGCCACCACCTGCACGGTCTGCCCCACCTTAAATTCTTTGGAGGGGTCCGGATCCACATCGATGGAGCCGGGAGGGGCCGCCTCCGTAATATCCAAATAGGCCCAGTGGGAGGAGGGCACGTCCCAAAACTTTTGGGTGCCCCTGTCGGCGGCGTAGCCGTCCCCCGTCCTGCCTAGGGCCAGGTTCATGATCTTCACCGCCTGGCAGCGCTTTAAACCGGCATTCGGGTCAAACACACCTTCCCGCACGCCGTCGATCCACCCGGCGGAAGCCGCGGCGGCAATAAAGTCACGGGCCCAGTGGTTTTTGGTGTCCTCAAAGCTGGCGGCGCCGCCCTCCAGCCCAAAGCAGGAAACGATCACCTTGACAAATTCCGCCCGGGTAATAGTCCGGTTGGGCAGAAAGCTGCCGTCCCCATAGCCGGAAAGCACGTCTTTTTCCGCCAGGGCGTTAACCGCCGTACCGTACCAGGCGTTTATGTCCACATCGGGAAAGCGGGAAGAGGACACGGCGGGCTTGGCCGCCAACAGATTGTAAAGCATCTGCGCCACTTCCGAACGCTTCATGTAAGCCTCCGGACGGAAGTAGCCCTTATCGCCGTTCATATAGGGAGCATGTCCGCCGGTTACCAGCAGGTTAGCCGCGCGCCCCTCTTCGTCGCTTTCCAGCAGGGCGCTCTGCTCCTCGCTTTCCGCTGGCTCCAAGGCCTCTTCTGTCTGCTCCGGCAGGCTGCTCTCCAAAGCGGAAAAGTCTTCGCCCTCCGCCGCCAGGGCTCCCCCGGTCAGGGAGAGGCACAGCAGGCCGGCAAGCAGTGCCGCAGCGGTTTTTCGGCTTGCGGATATCCAGACTTTTTTCATCTGAACCATCCCTCCTTCATTCATTGCCTCACAGGCATACAGCAGCCACACTGGAAAACTGTGTTCCCCGTAAAGCCACTCGTTTACATAACCTATCGCCCATTATACAGGAAAAGTTACAATCTTGCAACCTTTTGCCGAAAATTCACAAAAAACGGCAAAAATGAAGAAGCACGGCAAAAGGTTCCCTTTGCCGCGCTTCTCTGCAAGCCGCTTTCCCGGCCTGCTTATTTTCCTTCTACCAGGGCCTTGGTATCTCTGGCAATGACCAGTTCCTCGTTGGTGGGGATCACGTAAACCTTAATGGCGGAGTCGGGCGTTGAGATCAAGCCCTCCTTGCCGTGGATCATTTCCTCGTTCAGCTTCGGGTCGATCTTCACGTCCCGATAGGACAGATAGTCGCCCACCGCCGCACGGTGACGGGGCTGGTTCTCGCCGATACCGGCCGTGAAGACGATGGCGTCGCAG
>CAZBDS010000034.1:0-2023 GCA_964490735.1 uncultured Acutalibacter sp.
CGCCGTCGGGCTGATCCCCTGTTTCCCGCTGTGGCAGAGGGGACGGGAGGAAACAGTGCAGGAGCTTCTTGGGCTCGGATACCGGTGCCTTATCAAAAGCGTCAATATGACTGTTCTGCCCAAATCGATCCTGGGAAAATACCTGGACGAGGCTTCCGTTGCCGTCATGAAGGACGCCCGGATCGATATCTGCGGTGAAAACGGCGAATATCACACACTTGCGGTGGACGGCCCCGTGTTCAAAAAGCCCTTGGATTTCCGGATCGGGGAGATCCTTGAATTGGGCGGCTACGCGGTGGCGGATATAGTTAATGCGGTTCAAAAGAGGTAGTTTGCCTCTTTTGAACCGGTCGGCTATAAGTTCGATTTAGGCCGAAACTTTTAGCCGACCAGCTTAATAATCGATATTTATCGCTTTTTAAGTGCGTTTACTATATATTCGATAAAGCAGACTTTCCAAATGTAGAAAAGGCATGGCGGACCGTGGCGGTCTGCCATGCCTTTCAGTTTTGCGGTGTTTTTACCGGGCCCTTCTGGCCGCCTGCCGCCGGGAGCTCCGGCGCTTTTTCCGGAAGGGGTACATGGGGCTTTGGGAATTGGCGATCACGTGGTCCACAAAGTGGAGCAGCACCAGCATGAGAATAATGGACAGCAGCAGAATGGGCAGCAGGGTGATGGTCATGGGCAGGTTCATCTCCGTTAAGGAGAAGAAGTCCTGGAAGAACAGCACCGCTCCCAGAAACACGGTGAGCAGCCCGCCGAACAGGGCGCTGCGCAGGCCGTTAAAGGGGGTGCACACCTTGAACAGCATGATGAAGCCCGTCAGGGAGATGGCGATGACGGCCAGGGTGGAAAAGTCTGGGTCGCTGAGGCCCAGGGGCTCCGCCAGCCCGCACAGGGCCACGATGTTGACGGTCATCACCAGCGCCGCGGGAATGCACATCTTGATGACGTTGAAGATAAATTTGCCCCGCAGCCTGTCCCGGTTGGGTTCCAGCGCCAGAATGAAAGAGGGCACGCCGATGGTGAGAGAGCTGATCAGCGTCTGCTGAATGGGGGCAAAGGGATAGGCGTGGTTGATGAAGATGAACAGCACGGCGATGAGGGCCGAGAAAATGGTCTTTACCAGGAACAGAGAGCTGGAACGCTGCAGGTTGTTGATGGAGCGCCGGCCCTCCTGGACCACCAGGGGCATGGAAGCAAAGTTGGAATCCAGCAGCACTAGGTTGGAAACAGTGCGGGCGGCGTCGCTGCCCGAAGCCATGGCGATGGAGCAGTCCGCCTCTTTCAAGGCCAGCACGTCGTTGACGCCGTCACCGGTCATGGCAACGGTGTGGCCCTGGCTTTTCAGGGCCTTGACAAAGGCCAACTTCTGCTGGGGGGTCACCCGGCCAAACACCGAGTAGCGGTTGACGGCTTCCCGAATATCTTCCTCTGTTTGCAGGGTGGTGGCGTCCACATAGCGGTCGGCGTGCTCCAGCCCGGCCTTTCGGGCAATGTTGGCCACCGTGACGGCATTGTCGCCGGAAATGACCTTCAAATCCACCCCCTGGTCGGCAAAGTACCGCAGAGTCCGGGGAGCTTCCCGGCGGATCTTGTCGCTGATGAGCACTAGGCCGATGGGAATGATGATCTCCGGTAATTCTTTGCCGGCAAAGTTCTCGTCGGCGTGGGCCAGCAGCAGCACCCGCTGCCCCTGCTGGGAATAGGACTCCACCTGTTCCCGAATGGCCTCAAAGTCCTCTTTCAAAACAAATTCCCCGG
The DNA here is from genome assembly GCA_964490735.1 of uncultured Acutalibacter sp. Classification (GTDB taxonomy): domain Bacteria; phylum Bacillota; class Clostridia; order Oscillospirales; family Acutalibacteraceae; genus Acutalibacter. Next base: position 1,765 of record CAZBDS010000034.1, read on the forward strand.
CGCCCATGATATAGGAGCCCCGGCCCGGGAAAAAGGCACCGCTCCACTTGCGGGCGGAGGAGAAGGGCACCATATCAGAGGCCCGCCAGGAGCTGTTTTCGGTAAGCCGGTCCTTTAGGGACAGGAAGGTGGGGTTGTCGTCGGGAAGGTTGTTGACCAGGGCGGTAAGGGGAAGGATCATGTCCTCTTCGGAAAAGCCCTCGAAGGGGAGGAATTCGTCCACCTGCATGGTGCCCTCGGTGATGGTGCCGGTCTTGTC
>CAZBDS010000034.1:2033-10907 GCA_964490735.1 uncultured Acutalibacter sp.
GGCTGATGAGCAGCACTAAGCCTTCGGGGATCATGCCCACCACGGCGGCGGTGGTACTGACCACCGAATTCTGAAAGGTATCGCCCAGGACAAAGTACTGCTTCCAGAACAGCAGGGCCCCGATAGGAACGATGGCGAAGCCGATGGCCTTGACGATGATATCGATGGAGTCCATAATCTCAGAACTCCGCTTTTTCACATATTTGGCGTCTCCCGCAATACGGTTGGCGTAGTTTTCCGCGCCCACGTGCTCCACCTGGGCGGAGCAGGTCCCGCTGACCACAAAACTGCCGGAGAGCAGATGGTCCCCGGGCTGCTTCAGTACCGGGTCGGATTCGCCGGTGATCAGCGATTCGTTTACCTCGCACTCGCCGGCCGCCACCACGGCGTCGGAACAGATCTGGTTGCCTGCCGCCAGCAGCAGGATATCGTCCAGGACCACGTCCTCCACTTGAATGGCAAGCCTTCTGCCGCCCCGGAGTACGTTGGCCTTGGGAGAGGAGATCAGGGAAAGCTTGTCGATGGTGCGCTTGGCGCGGATCCCCTGGAAGGAGCCGATGACAATATTGGAGAAGATCACGCCTAAGAACAGGGCGTTTCGGGGAGAGCCCACCAAAATTACCGCGGCGGCCAAAACAAAGTTCAAAAGGTTGAAGAACGTAAAGACATTTTCCCGAATGATCTGTCCTTCGGTTTTGGATTTGATGCCCGTGTCTCCGTTGTGGAGCCCCTGGCGGATCCGGGTTTCCACCTGCTGGGAGCTAAGGCCCTCCTCCGGATCGGGGTGAAACCGCTCCGCAGTGCGGGTGCGTTCCGTCTGCTGCCCCTCCCTTGGAGAAACTTCCCGGGCGGGACGTCTTTTAGTAGTCTGTTTTCTTGGCAAGGCGTGTCCCTCCTAAAGCCGGATCGGTTGCTGAACTTGTAACAATATCAGTATAAACCAAACCGCGGATTTTTCCAAGCCCAATATCTTTACATTTTCCTGAAGATGTGTTTCGCGGATCCGGTTTGCCAAAAAATTTGACAGAAAGGAGAAAAAGGGGTATAATTTCAAACAGGAACCCCAGAATCAAAATTGACAGTTTGAAAGGACGAATGTGTTATGGCAGCAAAGAAAGCGGCGGAATTTATGATCGTGAACCGCAGGAGCAAAAAGGCCCTTCAAGTTACGGGCACGGAAAACGGCGCGGCGGTTGAGCAGGCTGTCCCTGCAGGGAACGACGCTCAGCTTTGGACTGCCGTGAGAGCGGGCAGCGCCGGGATTAAGCTGATCAATAAGCTCAGCGGCAAGGCGCTGGACGTGGTGGCCGAGGGCGTGGACAACGGCGTGCGCGCTCAGGTTTGGGAAGATGTGAACGGTGAAAGCCAGATCTGGCAGGCGGTTGCGCTGAGCGCCACCTATAAAAAGCTTTTGAACGTCCGCTCCGGCAAGGCCCTGGACATTGTGGGCATGAGCGACGAGGACGGCGCGGCGGCGCAGATTTGGGACAGCGTGGACGGAGAGGGCCAGCAGTGGAAGCTGGTAACCGCCAAGCCTGCCAAAAAAGCTCCCGCCAAGAAGGCGGCCGCGAAGAAGCCCGCTGCCAAAAAGGCCCCGGCAAAGAAGACCCCCGCGAAGGAAGCTCCCGTAAAGAAGACGGCTGAGGCCCCTGTAAAGGCTGCCCCGGCAGTGAAGGCCGAGCCCAAGGCCGCCCCGAAGAAAGCTCCCGTCAAGAAAGCGGCCCCTGTGAAAGCCGCTCCTGTCAAAGAGGCCCCTGCAAAGGCCAAGGAGACCGGAAAAAAGTAAAAATCTCAAAATGCAAAGCTCCCTTTGAGGCAGATAGCCGCAAAGGGAGCTTTTTCGGTTCGGCTTACAGGTCGGACAGAAGCAGGCCCTGTTCCGGGATCCAGCGGACCCGTTCCTCGTGGCCGGAAAATTCCCAGCGGGAGGGGCAGGCGGTGCTCTGCCAGTCTAAAGGAATGGCGGAGGCGGTTCCCTTGGAAGCGATGGCGTAAGCCGCCCGGACTTCCGGCTCCTGCTCCGGGGTCAGGATCCCCGGCTTGATGGAGGTGAACAGCGGCGTGCCGCTTTCCGCCAGCAGCCGCAGCCAGCGGCGGTTCAGCTCCCAGGGAATCTGGCCGGTAACGCCCACGCAGTCGGCGTCGATGGCGTAAAAGGCCCCGTGCTGGGGCAGGGTGAAGGCTAGTGTGTTGCCGCCCATTTTGCGGGTGCGGTCCCACCGCAGGCCGCTGGTGTCGTCGCCGGTGCGGTTTAAATGCATCAGCCCGGCGCCCAGGTGGCCCATGGTGTTGCAGCCTAAAATCAGGGACTTGTTCTTTACCGCCTGCAAAATGGTCTCGTACAGCTTCAAAACCACTTCCGCGCCGGTGAGGGTCTCGTCGGCAAAGCGCCAGCCGCCGCCGGTGATCTCGCTGCCCATCTGGAAGCCCCAGCGGCCGAAAATGTCAAAGGTGGAAAAGTCGTGCTTGATCAGCTCGAAGCCCCAGTCCGTCAGGGTGCGGATATCCTGGGCGATAGTGTCCAGCACCTGGGGCACGCTGGGATCCAGGTATTCCGGGTCCCGCTTTGAGCGCCAGCTTTCGGGAATGGCGGGATCCCGGTTCCACAAAAGCCTGACCCAAATGCCGGGCCGGGCGCCCCGCTGCCGGATCTCCCCTGCCAGGGTCTCCATGTGAGGGAATTTGCCGTTTCCTTCCCGCCAGGGGCCGCCGTTAAAGCCGTCCCCATGGAGGATCTGCCAGCCGTCGTCGATGACCATATAGGGCCGGTTTTCCAGGCCTGCGGTCAGGGAAGCAAGATAGTCCGTGTCCCCCAGGATTTCTTCCCGGGAGCTTTTGCCATAGGCGTAGTACCAGTTGTTGGACCCGTATACCGGCTGGGGCGGCAGCAGGGGATCTTCGCAGAGCTCGCGCATGAATAAACCCATGGCGGTAAAGGCGGAGGTTTCGTACCGGCGGAAGGCCACTGTGGCCGCGGGGAGCGTGCGGCCCTTTAAAATTACGCCCTCTCCGCCGCAGCGCAGATCCAGGTGCAGGGAAAAGCCCTGAAGGTCGGCAGTCCACCAGCACAGGGCGTGGGGACGGACCTTTACGCCGAAGCACCAGCAGCCCCGGCTGTCCAGATCGGCCAAAAAGTACCAGGGCATTACCCGGTCCGGCGCCAGGCCCCGCCACTCATAGTCGCCGTAGCCCCGTTCCCAGGCGCCGCCCAGAATGTGGGAGCCCTCCGGCAGGGGGAAGTTCCAGCGCAGCACCACTTCTTTTAAGGGAGTGGCTTTCGCCGTGACGGAAACAGCCAGCCCGTTTTCCTGCTCCGAAAGGGAAACAAGCACGTCCTCTTTTTGAAAACCGAAAAAAGCTCCGCTGCCGGTGACTACGGCGCAGTGCTGGGGTAAGACGGAAAAAGGCAGATCCATAACGCACACCTCGATTTCAAGAATGCTTTTTCGCTGCTTTCAGTGTAGCGAGTTTTTCCGCAAAAATCAAGAGGGAAAGAACGGCGTGGCCGCTCTTTCCCTGGAAATTCTGGGGGTCTTACCGCCGGCGGGACCGCCGCTTAAAACAGGAGGCAAAAACCAATGCTCCCGCCAATACTGCCAGACAGACGCCGTAGAGGAGCAGGGAGCTTCCTAGTGAACCGGCAGATTTTCCCGATTGCCCAAGTCCAAAGCCCTGGGGCGGCTGGCCGATGGGCATTTGCCCTCCAAAGTCGCCGGGCGGGCTCTGCTGCTCTTCAGAGTCCTGGGGCTTTTCTTCCAACGTTTGCCCCAGGTCATTCTGTCCGTCCTCCACGGCGGGCGCGGAAGTGTCGTTCCCGTCGGAGCCCTGTTCCGCAGTCTGGGAGGGATCAAAGTCTTGGAACTGCCGGCCGCCCATTTCCATGGTGCCCATGGCGGCAAGGTCGATTTCCGAGGCGTCGATCAGGGTGGAGGAATCCTGCTGCCCCGCGGCAGTGGAGGGAATGGAGCCCTCCAGCTGTCCGGCCACAGACTGGGCCCGGAGCAGCATCGCCTGATAAAACATATCGACGGCTTTTTCATACTCTTCATAGGAATAGAAAGCGGTGGGGTCGGTTTCCACCAAGCGGTCTATCTGGCTTCTGGTGCGCTGATAGAAGGCCTCGAACTCCCCTGAGTTTACATAATTTTCCACAAGCTGCTTCAGATATCCATGATAGAGGGAGCGGGCTTCCTCCTGTTCCAGAAGGGCGTCAAAGAAATGGGTGCCGGAGAAGACGTCGTCGATGGGGTCGTTAACCATGGAGGAGGCGCTGCCGCCGTGCATGCCTCCGAAGGCCAGGTTGTAGTCCCAGGGGAGCAGGTTCAGCTGCCCGCCCTTCTCGTAGAGATAATAGTTGTGGGCCATGCTGCCGGAAAGGCTGTCCTCGTTGACGGAGAACATGTGAACGGCCGCATACCGGAGCAGGTTGTCCACGTCCATGCTGCTTTCCAGGTCGCTGCCCTGGGAGATGTTTTTCAGGGCTTGAACCACGCGCTGGTGATCCTGCTTGGAGGAGCTGCCAATCTCCCCTTCCCAGAGGGCGGAATAACTGTCGAGATCGTCGTCGATATAGTTCAGATTGGCGCCGCCGCTTCCTCCCATGGCCCCGAACGGGTCTCCGGCAGCATCCATGTCTTCCGGCGGGTTTCCGTTCCCGGAAAAGGTGAAGTCTTCTTCGCCGTTGCCCATACCCTCCGGCGGGCTGCCGTTTCCGGGGAAGACAGGGGCTTTGTCTCCACCGCCGAAAGCGTCAGGCATGGCGCCGTTTTCCGGGAAAGCTTCGCCATTGTCTCTGCCGCCAAAGGCTTCGGGCATTTTGCCGTTTCCGGGAGAATTCACGGCGCTTCCCCCCATTTCCATGGATTCGGGCTTGTAAAGCTTCCCGCTTGACACCCCGTAATTGCGCAGCAGAAAGCTGTCTTCCACAGCCTCAAGGGCCAGATACAGGCCCTTGTACTCCCCGTTTACGGAAAGGGCGGCGTAATTGTACAGGGAGGCGTCCGCTCCCAGATAGCGGTACATGTCGTAGACCAGGGCTTCTTTCATATAGGTGGCGTCCGCATAGTGGTTGTTCAGCACCAGCTTATCCAGGGCGAAGCAGGTTTGGCCCTCCACATATTGGTCAAATTCCAGCTTCAGGCTGTACCGGTCCGTTTCGGGATCGGAGGCGATGGTGGTCAAGCTGGTGTTGCCCTTGGGCCGGACGCCCACCCGGTAGAAGGTTTGGCCGCCGATTTCCACGTCACACTGGCAGTATTCCTCGGAGATGGCGTTATCCAGCATATTCTCCCAGTCCTCTTCCTCCATCAAAAGGTTGACGGAGAGGGGGCTCGACGTGTCAAACAGCCGTTCTTCATATTCCAGTTTCACGCCGGAGCTGTCTGCCATGGCCCGGAGCTCTCCCGAAAATCCCGCGGCGCAAAGGCACAGGCAGAGGACCGCGGCCATCAGCACAGAGACCGGCTTTGCAATGTGTTTGCTCGTGATCATAAGCCGCCCCCATCTCAATCCATATATTCGCCGTTATAGCTGACCAGCGAAGCGCTCTGTACCCCCTGCAGCTCGGAGAGCCGGTTGACAAAGGCGGTAGAGGGGTCTGCCGTGCGCAGCTCGGCAGTCAGCTCAATGCCGGTGGGGTTGACGGTTTTGGATTTGACCGCGTACCGCCGGACGCACTGTTCCAGCAGGCCCAGGGCCAGGCCTTCGGCGGTTTCGTCCGCGCAGCTGAGGATCAGAATATAGGGGTTTTCCCGAAGCTTTCGGTTGGCGAACAGCAGCAGGACGATCCCGATGATGATAGAGCCCGCCACGGCCAGAGGGATCAGCCCCGCGCCGACCACAATGCCCCCGGCGATGGCCCAGAACAGATAGACGATCTCCATGGGCTCCTTGATGGCTGCCCGAAAGCGGACGATGGAAAGGGCGCCCACCATGCCCAGGGACAGCACCACGTTGGAGGTGACGGCCATAATGACCAGGGTGGTCACCAGCGTAAGGCCTACCAGGGTAAGGGCAAACCCGGTGGAATACATCACGCCGGAGAAGGTCTTTTTGTAAATAACGAAAATGAACAGGCCGATGAGCAGGGACACGGCCATGCCCAACAGCACGTCCACAAAGGAAAATGCCGTGACGCTCTCTAAAAAGCTGGATTTGAAAATGTCGTTAAAACTCATGGGTAGCTCGCTCCTTATCGCAATGGTGTGTGGGTTATCCGTACCGCCTGCAGGCGGCGTATTTGGAAAAAGCGCTTTGCCGGACCCCCTCTGTCTGCAGCAGAAGGGAAAGGATCTCCGGCAGAAAGCTGTCGTACTTTACTTCCAGCACCAGATGGCCGGGGCCCTCGACGGCAAGGGCCCGGGCGCCGGGCGTTGGAAAGCCGGAGCAGCAGAGGCTTGTGCGCACGTTGGAATCGAAGGTGACCCGGACGTTCCCGGGACCGTAGACATAGGGCTCCCGCCGGTAGGAAACGATCACCCGGGGGCACAGGCCTTGATAGGTTGCTTTGGCGTACAGCTCTCGAACCAGGCCATTGGGGTGCCGGGCCATCCAGTCCCGTTCCCCCGCAAGCAGCAGGCGGCCTTCCTCTTCCGTCAGGGGTGCGCTGAGCTTTTGGCACAGGCTGTTATGCTTGCGCTTCTTTTCCAGGGTGAGGAAGGAAAGGTCGCCGTTATACCAGCGCAGCCGAAATTTCTCCCGGGTCTGTATGCCGTTTACCTTTTCCCGCAGGGCCTTGTCGTCCCAGTTGTCGAAATAGACGCTGTACACGGTGTAGCACCCGTTGGGACCTGCGTGGGGGTCTTTGTGCATCACGGACTGCAGGCGGCTGCGCAGGGCCAGATAGGACCCGTAATCCACCTGATATTTCAGCTCGTGACGATAGTGCTCCGTCTGTGTCATGGCGTGCTCCTTTCATTTTGTTTGACCTGATTTTACAGGCCTTTCCCGAAGAGGTACTGACGGGAAATTGAACTCTTTGTGAAGGAACACTGACAATTCCCCCAAAAGCCTTTGGAGAGCTCTTGACACCCGCCGGGAAAACGGGTATATTGGCCTTAGAGAAAGCAACCGAAAGGGAGGAGATCCGTTATGTATCAATCGCTCAATTTGGGAAATGTGAACGTCCATGTGCCGCTGCTGGAGGGGATTGAGCTGGCCGGAAAGCACGGCTTTCAGGGCGTGGCCGTCGGTCCCGATCAGGCCGCGGAAATCGGCAAGGAAAAGGTCCGCGAGCAGATGAAGCGCTGGAACCTGCGCTGCTCTGCCTTTGCCATTCCCCAGGCTTACGATTCGCCGGACAAGGCAGAGTTTGAAAAGGGCGGCGAGCTGCTGAAAGCCCAGGCCGAAACGGCTTCCTATCTGGGCTGCAAGGGCGCCATCATGTGGATTATGCCCTTCCATGCGACCATGAACTACGAACAGCGCTTCGAGTTTTTGGCACAGCGGCTGGGAGTCTACGGCCGGATTTTGAAGGACTTCGGCATGGCGTTGGGCCTGGAATTCGTGGGTCCGGAAACGGTCCGCAGGGGAAAGCCCTTTGAGTTTGCCCACAACATTCCCCAGATGCTGGAGCTGTGCCGTGCGGTGGGAACGGGTACCTGCGGCCTACTGCTGGACTCCCTGCATTGCCATGCCGCCGGCCACGACATGAAGGAAATTTACAATTTGAAAAAAGAAGAGATCGTGCTGGTGCACGTAAACGACACTTTGCCCGGCCTGGCCCGGGAGGACGTGCCGGACAGCCCCAGGGCCCTGCCCGGGGAGACCGGCGTCATCGATATCCACACCTTTATGGACGGGCTGAAAGCCATCGGCTACGAGGGCCCGGTAGAGGCGGAGCCCTTCAGCCAGAAGCTGGCCGCCATGAGCGACCCGGACGAGATTTTGGACGCGGTAAAGGGCTCTCTCGATCAGATCTGGCCCAAGTAAAGAAAACAGGTGCAAAAAAGAAGGACCCCACGGGGTCCTTCTTTTTTAATGTCAAAATTTATACGCCGATGTTGTCGATGGAAGCTTCCATCACGCGGCTGTCGAAGAAGCCGGGGGTCAGCATCTCGGGACGCTGGGGGTGGGACTTGATGAGCTGCACGGTGTTGGTGGCGTTGGACTTTTCAATGGCGTCCACGATCTCTACGGTGTGCAGGGCCAGGTCGGCACTGCTGCGGTGGGGCCGCTGGCGGCGAATGGCGTAGGCCATATCCACCACGGCCAGGCCGCGCCAGCTGTTGAAGCAGGGCTCGGGCTTGCCGCTGAGGGGCGGAATGCTGGGATCGGTGTCGCTGAAGCCGTGGGTGAGGGGCACCTTGAACACGTCGTTGACGCCATTGGTGGCATTGCCCACCCGCTTTAAGTAGACCTGATCTCTCCAGCCGCCGAAGTTGTTGGGATCGGGCAGGGTGAGGATCCCCTCGGTGCCCAGGATCTCCATGCGGGGCTCTTCGGGGAAGAAGCCCTCCTGGCAGAAGGTGAGGGAGGCGTACACGCCGCTTTCAAATTCCAGGCAGCCCATCATCAGGCTGTCTCCCTTCTTAAATCCGCCGGCCTCCGCGTCTACAGGCTGCTTGTACTTGGGGTGCAGGGGGTTCTCGTAAACCCGGTCGGTGTAGAAGCGGTTATAGCCGGAGACCCGGGCCACAGGGCCCAAAAGGTTAACCAGAGGATTGATGTAATAGCCGGCCATGTCGTAGGTAATGGTCGTGCCCTGAGTGCCCGCCCGGGGGTCGCTGGGCTCGCCGGGGGCGTGGTGGGTGTTATAGCCCCGGTAGCACATGGCGTGGGCAATGAGGGGGCGGCCGATGGCGCCGCTGTCGATGAGCATACGGGCGGTCTGCCAGGCGGAGCCCATGTAGCAGTCGGGGGCGCAGCCCACCCGCA
>CAZBDS010000035.1:0-10907 GCA_964490735.1 uncultured Acutalibacter sp.
CACTGATCGGCGTCCTTTTCCTGCTGATTCTCGACGATGAGAAGAGCGAGCAGAAGTTGGATACCAAGGGGCTTTTCAAGGAAATCAATCCCCTCAAAAGCTTCGGCGAGATCCGGCCCTATCTCAGCTCCATGCTGACCGTGTTCTTTATCATCGCCTTTGCCACCAATTTCGCCAGTATTTGCTACGAGCATAGCTTCAATTATCTCATCAAGGATGAGTATGGCTTCTCCCCGTCCTACAACGGATTTTTGAAGGCTTTGGTGGGCATTGTGGCGCTGATTGCCAATGCTACCGTGTGTTCCTATCTTTTGCGCAGGACCAATGTGCAGAAATCTACCATCGGCGTTTTAGCAGTGCTGGCGGTAATGAGTGTGGGTATTGTGGTCATCAAGGACATTGTCCCATTTATTGGGATCAACGTGGTGTTCTTCGGCTTCAATTCCGTTTATCTGCCGCTGCTGCAGGCAACGCTTGCCAAAATTTCCACCAAAGGGGATTACGGCATATTTGTGGGCATGTTCAACGCGGTCCGCTCCGTGGGTTCGGTGGGAGGTTCTTTGATCGCGGGCTTTGCATACGCGGTTTCGTCCCGTCTGCCCTTTGTAGTGACGGCAGTCCTGTTTGCCGGTACGGTGGTTTGCGGTGTGATCAACTACTACCAGTTCTCCGGCAAGAAAAAAGCGGTAAAAGCGTAAGATTTCAACATAAACTGATGAATTGCTGCTCCATGACTTTTTCTGAGACGGTAATATGATGCTGCACAGTTCAGTGTGTTTTACAGAAAACCGGCCCGCCGATTTTTCGGCGGGCCGGTTTTCTGCCTTATAAAGGTATGTGCTTGCTTTCAGTCTCCGTGCTTTCCGTAAAAATGGGAGCGCTACTCCTGTGGGGTATAGCCGGTGGCTTTTTTGAAGATCCGGGAGAAGTAAATAGGGTTCAGATATTCTTTTTCACCAAATATTTTACAACGGGGCTTGTCCTGGGTAGCGTAAAAGGCTAGAATGTGGTAAAGCGCCGGCCGCGCTGCGGCAGCGGTTCGGAATATCGGAAAGGCTGATCGTGGAGATCGGTCCAGGGAGGAAGTTTGCAATGCGCTATGTCGATAATATGGAGGAACGCCTAGATCGCTATGAAGCTTACTGGGAAAAGAAAAACCACGACCGTCCCATTTTAAATCTCTGCGCTCCTAACGGAAAACGGGGAAATCCCCCGGAGTTTTCCGGGACCCTGCAGGAGAGATGGTGGGACGAGGACTACATCCTGTCCGCTGCCCGCAATTCTATGGAAACCACCTATTATGCTGCCGAATCTCTGCCTATTTTGTGCCCTAATCTGGGCCCCGACGTGTTCGCTGCCTTTCTCGGCAGTGAGATCGTCTACGAGGAAAGCACCAGCTATGCGAAGCCCTTTGTAGAGGATTGGTCGCAGGTACACATTTCCTTTGACGAGAACAACGCCTACTGGCAGAAGATCTGCCATATGACGGAGCACTTCCTGCAGGAGAGCCGGGGAGATTTCCTGGTGGGTCTTACCGACCTTCACGAGGGCATGGACGCTCTGGTTTCTATGCGCGGTCCTGAAGCGCTCTGTCTGGATCTTTACGACGATCCGGACGAGGTGAAGCGGGTGCTGAAAGAAGTTCAGGAAGCCTTTTCCGTCATCCTGGAAAAGTCCTATCAGCTGTTTGAAGGAAAACAGAAGGGCACCACCAATTGGATGGGAATTTACCACCCAGGCAGATGGTACGTGTCTTCCTCCGACTTTATCTATCTGATCTCCCCGGAAGTCTTCGACGAATTTTCCCGGGAAAGCATTCGCCGGGAAGCCCAGATCATCGGCAACAACATTTATCACTTGGACGGCATCGGCTCCAAGCGGCACTTGGAGAAGCTTTTGGAAATGCCGGAGATTCACGGGATTCAGTGGGTCTACGGCGCGGGACAGCCTACCGCCGCCCATTGGATCGACACGCTAAAGCAGATCCAGGACGCCGGAAAGCTGGTGGAGATCAACTGTGAGCCGGAGGACATGAAAGCTCTGTTTTCCTGCGGCCTGAAGCCGGAAGGCGTGCGCTACAGCGTTTGGGCCAAAAGTCCCGAACAGGCCGATCAAATTGTTCGGGAGGCGGAGGAAGCTTATAAAATGACAAAAATTTTTCTATAGTGAATAAACATAGGCGCCGTTGTATTAAGCCTGCCATCAAGGTTCGGTAAGGTTTAAAGAAAGGGAAGAGGAGCTTGCGCATGAATACGAAAGGATATTTGAGAGACCTTGCTCTGCGGCAGGCGGAGCTTGCCGCTCTGCCGGTGATGAAGGAGCGGGAGGAAGCCTGGTATGCCCACAACAGCCTGCGGGGGAAACGGCCCATGGTGGTGGTGGAGGAAGGCACCTTTCTGGGAGAGATCATCGCGCCCCAGTGCAAAGATTCCTTGGAGCGTTCCATCGAGACCCAGCTGCTGGAAAATATCCAGGCCTATCGCCTTCTCGGCGACGACAAGGTGGTGCCGGCCTATTTTAAGGTGCCGATAAAGATCCGTGTCGAGCAGTTCGGCGTGGAACGAAAACGAGAATATGCCAAAGAGGGCTTGGGCTTTCACGACATTCCCGTGCTGGTAGACCTGACGGAGGATCTCTGCAAGCTTTCGCCTTCCCGGTTCCACTACGACAAAGCAGCTACGGAACAGATGGCGGAGCTTGCCCACGACATCTTCGGCGATGTGCTGCCGGTGCGGTATGTCAACAGCCAGAACCATTGGCATTTCGGCATCACCCAGAACGTGGTGGAGCTGATGGGCATGGAGAACATGTTCTGCGCCATGTACGATTCCCCCGACGAGCTTCATCAGCTGATGCAGTTCATTGTGGACGACGACAAGCGCTTCCTGCGCTGGCAGGAGGAAAACGAGCTGATTTTTGCCAATAACGGCAACGATTACATGGGAAGCGGCAGTTTCTGCTTTAACCACGAGCTGGAATTTGACGGCACCAGCGCCACTACTTGGGGCCACTTGAATTCCCAGGAAACCGTGGGAATCAGCCCGGACATGTATCGGGAGTTCATTTACCCTTACTACGAACAGCTTGCAAAGGAATTCGGCCTGATCTATTACGGCTGCTGCGAGCCGGTTCACAGCTTTTGGGATTCCGGCCTGAAGGATCTGCCGAACCTGCGCAAGATCTCTATTTCCCCCTGGTGCGACGAGGAAGTGATGGCCCAGCGGCTTTTGGGGAAAAATATTATTTATTCCCGAAAGCCCTCTCCGAACTTTTTGGGGGTAAACAAAGAATTCGACGCCCCGGCTTTCCGGGAATACATTCAGAAGACGGTTTCCCTTACCAGGGATATCCCTACGGAGTTCATCTTCCGGGACGTTTACACGCTCCATGGGAATCTGGAAAAGCTGAAGCAGGCAGTGGAGATCGTTCGGGACGTCACGACGGCATAAGAAAAAACATACTTTACAGGGCATGGCGCGGGCCGTGCCCTGTGCTATTTTCCAGATCCTCAGAATCCCGGGAGCTCCGAAAAACAGAATAGAGCTTTAAAAGACAAGCATATATTGCCAACGAGGCGGTCCCTTGCCGAAAGCTTTTGTAAAAAGGACATACAATTGCTTGAAAGGTGTTGCTTTTTATGCTATAATTGTCCCAATTTGTTTGGCTGGCAGATTTGGAAGGAAACTGCCCCATGAGACGGATCAAAGGAAGAGGTGTTCCTGTTGAAAAAAAGGGGAACGGCGCTGCTTTGTCTAATACCGGCATTGCTGCTGAGCGGCTGCGCTCTTTTGCCGCAGGAGGAAGAGCTGGCGCCTTTATCGGTGTTGAACGCAGAGAAAAAAGAAGAGTTCGAGTTTGCCTATGTGACCCGGGGTGACCTGGAGCTGTGGGAAAGCGTTACCTGCAAGTTCCAGTCCCTGGAACAGGAGCATCTGTGCTTTCAGTATGACGGCCGTCCCATTGGCGAGATCTTTGTAGAGGTCGGCGATGAAGTGGAGCCAGGCCAGCTGCTGGCCGAGCTGGAAAACGAGGAGCTCGACAAAGAGCTGGAAGAGGCGCAGATCCGGGCGGACCGCCTGGCAGAAGAGCTGCAATACGCGAAAAACAGTCTGGAGATCGTCTATGATTCCTGGGACCTTTACGATCAGGCAGAGGACTATGAGAAGGACGTGGCCCAGAAGGAGCAGGACAGCGCTCTTGCGGATAAGCGCCTGGAGGAGTTGACCGCTCAAAAGCGCAAGGAATCCCTCTACGCAGGAATCAAGGGTACGGTTACCTATATCAGTGATTACGAAATGTCTGATACCAAGAGGGAAAGCATTACCGTGGCGGACCGAAGCAAGGCCTGCTTTTATGCCGATACCAAATTCTATGAAGCCATGAAGCCCGGCATGGAAGTGACCTTGACTACCGACGAAGGGGAGCTGCTGGCGGTGGTTACAAAGGCCGAGGACCTGGGCTTTGATCCTCCGGAGGTCAAAGACAACGGGGAGCGCAGGGTATACTTTGTGCCCCAGACGGAAGCCGCTATGTTAAACGACACCAGCAAGGCCCAGCTGGAGCTTCTGATGGACAGCCGGCGGGATGTGCTTATCGTTCCGGGAAATGCGGTCTTTTTTGCCGGCGAACAGGCTTACGCCTTTTACGAGGACGAAAACGGGGTCCGCGCCGCCAAGCCGGTGGAGCTGGGGCTGCAGGTCCGCGGAAAGTACGAGGTCCTTTCCGGACTGGACGAGGGCGAAGCCCTCGTCATCGGTTGAGGAGGTGCTGCAAGATGAAACGGATTCAATGGACTTCCCTGATCCTTTTGCTGCTGTTTCTGCCGCTGGTCCTCGGCGCCTGCGGGGCCGATTCCTCCGCGCCAGAGCTGCTGGAGCCCACCACTGTGGGCAGTGATCTGGCGCCGGTGAAGGTCGGCGATATCTATAACGGCACCGTACTGGAAGGCAATGTCCTCCCCAAGCTGGAAGAGCTCAGTTTTTCCGAAAACGGCGTCGTGGGCCAGGTCTGTGTGCTGTTGGGAGATTCTGTTAAAAAAGGTGATCCGCTGATCCGGCTGGATACGGAGGCTCTGAAGGAAACCAGAGAAACCCTGACAGAAGAACTGGAATACGCCAAAAAAATGGACGATTTCGACACCCGCGCCGCGGAACTTAACGGGGAGTTGCTGGCGCAGCAGGTGGGCTGGGGCAGCTCTCGGTACCTTCTTTTCGCCAACGAGCAGGAAGCGGCGGCTAAACAGCGTGCTGCGGAAATAGCTGCGCTGGAACGGCAGCTGGCGGAGATCAACGAGAACCTGAATGAAGAAAGCGTTCTCAAGGCCCCCTGCGACGGCACCGTAGCCGCCCTTGCTGTTTCGGTGGGGGATCCGGTCCAGGAGGACGAGATAATCGCCGCGGTGGCGGACGACTCCCAGTGCTTCCTGCAGACAGAATATCTGGCGGAGGCCAAGGTGAGCCTGGCGTCGACGGTTTACGCCACCGTGGGCGGCGTCCGCTACGACGTGTCCTATCTTCCCATGGAAACCAAAGATTACATCACAAAAGCCCTTGCCGGCGAGACACTCTATTCCAGCTTTGCGCTGGAGGGCGCCAAAAGCGATTTGATTGGCCAATATGCCCTGCTGTACGTGATGTCCTCTCAAAGAGAACAGGTGCTGAATATTCCCGCCAACGCTTTGCTGCGGGACGAAAAGGGCTATTACGTTTATGTGGATCACGATGGCGAAAGGGTCCGCCAGGAAGTGGAGATCGGCTTAAAAACAGACGCCCAAGTGGAGATCTTGTCCGGGCTGAAGGAAGGGGAAAACGTCTATGTGGTCGGGTAAGCGCGCTGCGCTTTTGGCCGCGGCGCTGATGTTCGTCCTGGGCGGCTGCGGGAAAGCATCGGCCGGAGAGCAGGAGACAATTCTCAGCGGTGCGGCGATGGAACAGGCAAAAAGCTACGAAACTTATGAAGTTGTCCCCCGGGACGTGGTAAAAAGCGGCTCCATGTCCTTGACTGTGACCTATACGAAAAAGGAAGCCCTCCGCGCACCGGACGATGACCTTTACCTGGATCAGATCCTGGTAAAAGGGAAAACGGTGCTGAAAAAGGGAGACCCCATCGCCGAATTTCACCGGGAGAGCAGCGAGGCGGAGCTCCGCGAAGCAGAGGTGTCCCTGGAACGGGCCAAGGCTGAGCGGGACGAGCGTCTAGAAGACCTGGAGGAAGCCCTGTACAATGCCTGGGCTTACTCTGGCGGCGCCCAGGCAGAACTGGCGCAGCTGGAATACGATCGGGCGGTTTACAGCTATCAGCGGCAGATCGGCCTGCTGCAGAAAGAGGTGGACGATCAAAAAGCCGCTTTCGAGCCCGTAATGCTGCTGGCCCCCTACGACTGCGTGGTCGATTCCTATCCCTACCTTTACAGCCAGCAGAAGGTGGACACTTCTACGGTCATCGCGAATATCAGCGATTCCTCCTCTTTGGCGCTGGTGGGGGAGAATTTCATCAACAATTTCCAATACGGGAACCAGGTGGAAGTGGAATACGGTAAAAAGAGCGACCGGAAAACGATCAAGGGCAGGGTGGTCAGCACCTCTGTGCTTTTGGGGGACGACAAGCAGAAGATCTGGATCCTGCCGGAAGAGCCCATCACCGAGAAGGAGTTGGAAAAGCCCACCGCGAAGGCGGAGATCGTCCAGATCAAAGATGCGATAACGGTGCCCCGCTCCGCCATTGAGATGGAAAACGGAAGCAGTTACGTACAGATCCTGATCGACGGCGTGACCCATAAGCGTTACATTATCCGCGGCGTTACCGTAGGCAGCACGGACGACCGGAGCGTAGTGGTGCTTTCAGGTCTTGAAGCCGGCCAGCAGGTCGTGATCGATTAAGGAGGCGGGCGGTTTGTTACGATTTGTATTGCAGAAGATCCGCAACAAAAAGTGGCTGATTGCAAGCCTTTTGGTGGGCAATCTGCTGCTGGTGGCCATTGCGGCCGCCAGCCCTATGTATACCAAGGCGGCGCTGCAGCGCACGCTGACCCGTACCATGAGCAATTACGCACTGCAGGAGAACCGCTACCCCTCCAGCGTTTACATCAGCTCCTCCGCCGATGAAGACAACGAGCATCAGCTGGAAGCTGACGGGGAGATCGTGGCTTCGCTGGGCGAAAGGCTGGGCGCTGAGCCCCTGATGGTGGTTCATAACCGCTCCATCAGCAATCTGGATTTTTATCCTGATCTGTCCCGGGGTCCCAACGAAAAGCCGATGGTCGCCCGGATAGGCTCTCTGGGGAACCTGTCAGAGCATGTGGACATTGTCTCCGGCTCCCTCTATGCCGGTACTCCCAACGAGGAAGGCGTCGTAGACGCGATCATCAGTGAGAAATGTATGGTGGATATGGGTGTGATGCTGGGCGAGACTCTGACCACCGAGACTATAAAGACCGAGGACGGCGAACCCCTGCGGCTGCGGATTGCAGGTATTTTCCGCGCCAAGGAAAATGACGATATCTTCTGGTACCGCACGCCCTCGTCCTATGGCTGGATGCTCTTTATTGATGAAAACCTTTTCACCTCCGTTCTTTCCGCGGAATCCCGGGAGAAGCTGGAGCAGGACGTCTGGTGCTGGACCTTTGACTATCAGGCGATGACCGTGGACAACTGTGAGGATTTCGTTGCGGCCTCGGCAGAGGTGGCCGAACTTTTCGCAGAAAGCCGTTCCCACACCTATACCGATTACTTTACAGAGCTGGTGGGAAGCTATGAGATCCAGGCGGCCCAGGTCCGCTCCACTCTGCGGATCCTGCAGGTCCCCATCTATGTGCTGCTGGCGGCCTTTATCTTCATGGTCTCCCGGCAGATGCTGGAGATTGAGGCGGCGGAGATTGCCGTCATTAAAAGCCGGGGCGCTTCCCGAAAACAGATCATCGGCATTTATTCGCTGCAAAGCGCCTTGCTGGCGGCTGCAAGCCTGATCGTGGGCATTCCCTTGTCCCTGCTGGTCTGTCAGATCATCGGCTCGGCCAACGCCTTTTTGGAGTTTGTTTCCCGCACCTCTCTCCGGCTGGAGATCACCGGTACGGTGCTGCTTTACGCCTTGGCGGCGGCGCTGCTGAGCATGGCTGCCATGGTCCTGCCGGTGCTGCGCTACAGTAAAACCACCATCGTCGCCGCCAAGCAGGGAAAAGCGCGCAAGCACGGCGCTCCCCTCTGGCAGAAGCTTTTTCTGGACGTGATTTTGGTGGCCGTGAGCCTGTACGGATTTTACAGCTTCCGGGGGCAGCAGGAGCAGATTACCCAGAAGGTCCAGAGCGGCGCCGGACTGGACCCGCTGATCTATTTGTCCTCCTCGCTGTTCATCATCGGCTGCGGATTGCTTGCCCTGCGGATCATTCCGCTGATTGTGCGGCTGGTGTACAGGATCGGCCGCCGCTGGTGGAGCCCTTCCCTCTACGCTTCTTATTTGTGGGTGCTGAGGTCCAAGGGCGGCGGGTACATCATCACCTTTTTGGTCATCACCATTGCCTTGGGCATCTTTAACGCCTCTACTGCCCGGACAGTAAACAACAACGAGACCGACAGGGTCGTCTACAACGATGGCGGGGCGGACGTTGTGATGATGGAGAAGTGGCGCAACAATTCCATGCTGGTGGAGTACGACGACACCGGCACCACGGATTTGATGTATTACGAACCGGACTACCAGCAATACGTCTCTATTCCCGGAGTGACTTCCCTGACCCGGGTGCTGTACGACGATGATGCAGAAGTGTCCCTGGGCTCCTCCGGCCGCGGCAGCGCCGTGACCCTGATGGGGATTCACACCAAAGAGTTCGGCCAGACTGCCAGATTAAAAGACGGCCTGCTTCCCGAGCATTTTTACAGCTACCTCAACGCTATGGCTAAAAAGAGCGAGGCAGTCCTGGTATCTTCGCTGTTCCGGGAAAAATATGAGTATCAATTGGGCGATTCCATCGTGTACCGCAATGCCGACGGCGAAAGTGCCCGGGGTGTAATTTACGGTTTTGTGGATTATTGGCCCACCTACATGGCGGAGAAACAGGTGAAGAACAGCGACGGCACGTATCGCGCGGAGGACAATCTCCTGATCGTGGCCAACCTGGGCTATCTGCAGGCCCAGTGGGGGCTCACCCCGTACCAGGTCTGGCTGCGCATGGAAGACGGCGACACCTCGCCCGTTTACGATTTCATCGAGGAGAACGAGCTTACCTTGGTGGAATTCCGAGATCAGACAGCCGATCTGGTTGCCGTAAAGAACGATCCCAGCATTCAGGGCACCAACGGGATTCTGACTGTCGGCTTTGTGGTGGCACTGGTGCTGTGTACCGTGGGCTTCCTGATCTACTGGATCCTGGCCATCAAAAACCGCGCCCTGCAGTTTGGCATTTTCCGGGCCATGGGCATGAGCATGAAAGAGATCGTGGTGATGCTCATCAACGAGCAGCTTTACGTTTCCGGCCTGTCTATCGCCATCGGCGTGGGGGCGGGCGTGCTGGCTTCAAAGCTGTTTGTGCCCTTGGTGCAGCTAGCCTACGTCAAGTCGGAAATGCCCCTGCCGCTGGAAGTCTCTCTGGCGGGCAGCGACGTAGTGCGGCTGCTGGCCGTAGTGCTGCTGGTTATGGCAATCTGTATGGCCATTCTCGGCACGATCATCCGCAAGCTGAAGATTGCCCAGGCACTGAAGCTGGGCGAGGACTGAGAGGAGGCACCCTATGCTGTCTGTAGAAAATCCCATTCTCATTGCGAAGGGCATCAAGCGGGGGTTTCCTCTGCCGGGGGGCGACACCTTTTTCGCCCTGAAAGGGGTGGACATCGCCGTTCCCAAGGGAAAGCTGACCATCTTAAAAGGCAAGTCCGGCTCCGGTAAAACCACCCTGATGAATATCCTGGGAGCCCTGGACCTTCCCACCGAGGGCACAGTGGAATTCGACGGCCGGGAGGTCACCGCCATGGACGAGAAGCAGCGCACAGCCTTGCGCCGCTATGAGATCGGTTTTGTGTTTCAGTCCGTCGCCCTGATCCCCACAATGACCGCTTACGAAAATGTGGAATACGCCCTGCGGCTGGGGGGCTACAAGGGGGACCGGAAGGCCCGGGCCAACCAGTGCCTGGACATGGTGGGACTGTCCGCGCGCAGCAGCCACATGCCTGCTGAAATGTCCGGAGGCGAACAGCAGCGGGTGGCCATTGCCAGGGCCATCGCCCATCAGCCCAAGCTGATTTTTGCCGACGAGCCCACCGGCGAGCTGGACACCAACACGGCCATCGGCGTGGTGAAGATTTTCAAGGATCTTTGCGCAGCCCAGGAAATCACCTTTGTGATGACCACACACGATACGGGTTTTATGGAGATCGGTGATGCGGTCTACGAACTGGAAGGCGGTGAAGTGATCCATGAGCACTGAACGAGAACAGGAACAGAAGCTGGAACAGGAACCGGTGAAGAAGCAGGAGCCGGAGCGGGAGTACATCATCGAATGCGACAACCTGGTAAAGATCTACAAGACCGACGAGACTGAGGTCATGGCTCTGCAGGGTCTCGATTTCCAGGTGCGCTATGGCGAGCTGACCGCCATTATCGGCAATTCTGGCAGCGGCAAAAGTACGTTTTTAAACCTGTTGGGTGGTTTGGATACGCCCACCGCCGGCCGGCTGTATGTGGACGGCATGGACCTGTTCCGCCTTTCGGAGAAGGAGCTGGTTGCCTATAAACGGGATACTGTGGGCTTTGTCTGGCAGAATAACGCCAGAAACCTGCTGCATTATCTGCCTGCCTGGCAGAACGTACAGATGCCCATGTTGTTCGGCTCGGAAGAGGCCAAGCGGGAGCGGGCCATGGAGCTGCTGGAGCTGGTGGGTATGGAGCACCGGGCGGAGAGCTATATGAATCAGCTTTCC
>CAZBDS010000036.1:0-10905 GCA_964490735.1 uncultured Acutalibacter sp.
TCGGCATTGCCGCAGGCGGCAAAGACGCCGATGACCATCATCACGGCCAGCAGCAGCGCGAGGATTTTCTTCGTACTCTTCATTTCTTTCGTCTCCTTCATAAAGGTTTTTTTATGTTTTAACGGGGTAGATCCGTTAAAGCCTTTGTTAAATAATGCCCCATTGTCCTATCCGGAGCCCGGATAGGACAAACGCCCATGGGCGTTTGTTTTTTGAACTGCGGCAAGGGCGGATCAGCCCTTTACCGCGCCGATGACCATGCCCTTGACAAAGTACTTCTGCAGGAAGGGATACAGCAGGATAATGGGGCCCATGGTGATGACCGAGGTGGCCATCTTAAAGCTCTCCTTGGGGGGATTGCTCCGGGCGGCGCCCTGGGCCACCTTGGACATGGCCGTGATCTCCGACTGGATCTTTAAAAGCAGCATCTGCAGGGTATAGTTCTTTTCGTCGTTGATGAGCATGACGGCGTTAAAGTAGTTGTTCCAGTAGCCGATGGCGTAGAACAATGCGATGGTAGCCAGCACCGGCATGCACAGGGGCAGATAGATAGTAAAGGCGATGCGCACCTCCCCCGCCCCGTCGATGCGGGCCGATTCGTTCAGGGCGTCCGGAATCCCCCGGACAAAATTGCGCACCAGGAACATGTTGAAGGGGTTAAAGAGCAGCGAGGGGACGATCAGCGCCCAGATGTTGTCGAAGCAGCCGATCATCTTGGAGATCATATACCAGGGCACCAGGCCCGCGGAAAACACCATGGTGATGTAAAAGTACAGCGAGAGCCCGTTGCGGTACCGGCACTGCTTATTGGCCAGGGTGTAGCCCGCGCCGAAGGTGATAAGGGAAGCCACCAGCGTACCCACCACGGTGGCGAAGCCCGTCACCTTATAGGCCTGGGGCACCGAGGACTTGGGGGAAAACAGCAGCTGATAGGCCGTGGTGGACCAAACCTCTGGGAAGAAGGAATATCCGTTGATCGTGATGGACTTTTCCTCTGTCAGGGAAACGATGATCACCAGCACAAAGGGCAGCAGGCACATCACGGCAAACAGGGTCACGACAAAATAGATGAGAAACTGGCCCAGCTTTTCGCCGGAGCTCGTCTTGATCTTGTTCCTGCGGCCGCCCGCCTTTATTTTCATAGTATCCGACGCCATAAGGCAAAACTCCTTTCGCGTAAATGTTCCGGCTTAGAACAGCGCCCCTTCGGGGAACTTCCTGCGGACGATCCAGTTGGAGGTGAACACCAGAATGAAGCCCACGATAGACTGGTACAGGCCCACGGCCATGGAAAGGCTGGGGTCGCCGGTGTTCTTAAAGGTGCGGTACACGTAGGTGTCGATGACCTCCGCGATGGGCATTAAGGAGCTGTTGTCGCGAATGATCGCGTACATCATGCCGAAATCGCCGTAAAAGATGCGGCCGATGGACATCAGGGTGAGAATGCAGATGGTGGGCGTCAGCAGCGGCAGGGTGATGTAGCGGATCCGCTTCCAGCGGGTGGCGCCGTCTATGTAGGCCGCCTCGTACAGGCCCTCGTCAATGCCGGTGATCGCCGCCAGATACACGATGGCGTTGTAGCCGGTGGTTTTCCAGATGTTCAGAATCAGCAAAATGGGATACCAGTAATCGGCGTTGGCGTAGAAATTGATCCGCTGTCCGCCGGAGGCCTCGATCATATTGTTGATCAGGCCGCCGTCCGTTCCCAGGATTCCCTGGAGCATGTAGCTGACAATGACCCAGGAAATAAAATAGGGGAACAGCATGGAGGACTGGGTCACCTTCAAGAACTTTTTGGCCCGCACTTCGTTGAGGATAATGGCCAGGGCCACGGCACAGAAGGTACCCACCAGCAGGAACAGGATATTGATCATCAAGGTGTTGCGGGTGATGGTCCACGCCCAGCTGGACTTAAAGAAGTACTCAAAATTTCTCAGGCCCACAAAGGGGCTGAACACGCCTGTCTTGTAGTTGAATTTCTCAAATGCGATGACCATATAAGGCAGCGACATATAAGAATAGACAAAGGTGTACAGCACGGCGGGCAGAGCCAGAAGGTACAGGAATTTGTTGCTCCACAGCTCTTTGAAGGGGTTGACACGGCGGCGGGGAATTTGAATGCCGCCGGCTGCCGTTTCGGATCGCTTGCTCATCTTATCTCCATCATCCTTTCCTGCACCGCGCAACACGCAGCTGCTAAAATCTATGAATATATTGTAAACGAGCTTTGTCCGGTCTGTAAACTGCTATTATTTAGCAGTTCTCCAAAAATCAGCTTTAACTTCCCTATTTTTCGGTTTTAAGGACTACAATTTTTCAGCTTCTCTCCAAAATCAGAGAATTAAAGCGCTATTGCCAAGAAAAATACAAAAAGTGTATCAATTTTATTACAAATTTCCCATCTCCCTTGATTTCCGCACTACAAAATATTAAACTGACCTTAAAGAATATGAATCCTGGGGGAAATCCGCCTATGGGATTGAAAGCATTGAAAAGCATTAAGCTGAATAAGAAATATCTCTGGTCCTTTTTTCTGGTGGTGCTCTGCATCGACCTGCTGATTACCGGTATGCTCTTTGCCCTGTACAGCAGCATTCAGGTCCAAAAAGCCACCGAATATTCCGTAGCTCAGCTGGAGCAGGCCTGCAGCGCCACGGACATCCTCTACAATTCCATGAAAGCCGTGGTCAACCAGGTGATCGCCGATTCGGAGACCGCCTCTTTCCTGCTGAGCAAGGAGACCAACCGCCTGCAGGAGGCCGGGGTGGGCATTAAGCTGCGGGCCTGGCGGACCTCCAACCCCTACATGCGCTATATCACCCTTTATAACGCGGACAGCCGCCGGTTTGTCTCCAGCGCCTACGCGGGCTATGACACAGACCTGGACGTAGAGGAATTCTACCACCGGCTGGACGGCAATCCCTATGTGTGCTATCTGCGGCCCATCGGCGCCGACTACAACGTGCAGAAAACGAAAACCGCCAAGGCCTATACTTTCGTGTTTCCCGTGCAGATGAAGGCGGATGCCTCCACCTGTCTGGTGATCATCGACGTTAACGATAGCTATTTTAACCAGGCCCTGTCCCCCATCCGCATTTCCGGAGAAGACCAGCAGGTGCTGCTTCAGGACGGCCAGGGAAACCTGATTGCCGGAATGACTGCCAAAGAGGATCAGGACAGCTTTACCGTGAACCTACAGGCCGACAACGCTTTCTGGGATCTTACGCAGCATCGGGAAGAAGAGTCGGGCTCATTTTCCGGCCGCGCCATGAATCTGGACCGCTTTGTAGCCTTTGCCGGCGCCGAGGAAGCGGGCTGGACCATTTACAACATTCTCCCCTACCGGACAGTGCTTTCCGGTCTGGGCACCCTGACGGCCCTCACCATCACCCTGACTTTGGTGACCCTGGTTTTTGGCTATCTGCTATCTAGAAAAGTCAGTTCTTATTTATACGCGCCCATCAAGACCCTCTATGAAAACTACGTTTCCGGAGAATCCCAAAAGAAAAAGGGCAACGAGCTTGCCCTGCTCAGCGACGCCTTTTCCGAAATGTACTCCAAGGCGGACCGGCTGGAACAAGGCCTGATTTCTTCCTTCCAGCAGTCCAAAAACATGTATTTGACCTATCTGCTCAGCGGCGAGACGGAGAAAGTAAACTCCTCCCTGTCCATTTACCAGCGGCTGGAGATTGACCTTGCGGCCCCCGCCTACAGACTGATCCTCATCGAATGCGTACCCCAGAACGGCACCGACGCCAACCTGTTCATCTGTTACTACGCCCTGGAGAACATCACCCGGGAGCTGCTGGCCCCCTTTGGCGGCATGGAATTCCTGCGGGTGGGAGAAAACCGGTTTGCGGTCCTTTTGTACCTGCGGGAAGGGGAAGCCGCCGACTCTGTACAGGAACCCCTTTCCACAGTGGTCTCTACCATGAACCGGGAATTTCACATTGATGTGACCATCTGTGTTGGCGGCAAGGCGGATTCCTGGGCCAACATCAACCTGGCTTACGAGCAGGCCTGCATTGCCCTGAACGCCCGGAGCGCCAGCCACTACGGCCAGGTGTTCCCGGCGGCGGAAAGCTCTCAGGCCATGAGCAGCGAACTCTATTTTAACAGCATTCATTCCAAGATGGCCGAGCACGTGCGCAATCAGGACACCGAGGCCTGCGCCGGTGAATTCGATCAGGCACTGACCGCCCTGCGGGACGTCTCCTTCAAATCTGCCAAGACCTGGTTCCGGCACGCGCTGATGTCGGTGCTGGACGACTTCTCCATGACCTTTGAGCGGGACGACGAGGAATTTGCGGTGCTGATGGAGCAATTGGCTCAGATCGACAGCTGTCAGAACGTTCGCAGCCTGAAAGCCGTGGTGCTGTCTTTTCTTTCTTCCCTGTCCCAGCTGCTTTCCAACGTGCGTAAAAACAGCAACCAGGACGCTGCCGCCCGCGCCAAGGAATACATCGACAAAAATTACAGCGACCCCAACCTTTCTCTGCGAATGCTGGCCGAAAAGGTAGGGCTTTCCCCTGCCTATCTGGGCAAGACCTTCACCACGGTGACCACCTTTACCTTTAACGATTACTTGAACAATGTGCGCACTGCAAAAGCGGCCGAGCTGCTATGCTCCACCCGGCTGCCTATTGGGCAGATCAGCGAAACCGTGGGGATTTTGAACACCAATTATTTCTACTCCGTCTTCAAAAAGCGGTATGGGACCACGCCCTCGGCCTACCGCAGGGAAAGCAGGGCCAGATTCCCTTCCCCTGAGCGGGAAGAAGAAGGCTGACCGCGTATAAAAAAGAAGAAGCCGCCGCTTAACCAAGCGACGGCTTTTTTAGCCAATTTAGAAATCCCTTTAAGCCTGCCGAAAAACGGCTGGCTCTTTTTGCGTTTTATTCTCCAAAAACTGTTTTGGCCTTTTCCATGTGCTCCACGATCTTCACGCCGAAGGGGCACCGGGTCTCGCAGGCCCCGCAGGCGATACAGCTGCCGGCCTTCACTTCCAGGGCCGCATAATGCTCCCGAACAGTCTCCGGCACCATGCCCTGGGCATGGCAGAGGTCCGTGAACTTATTGACCGTGGCAATGTCGATGCCCGCGGTACAGGGGGCGCAGTGGCCGCAGTACATGCACTTGTCCGAAAAGCTGTGGGCCGGGGCGCTGCTTAAAAGGGTGGCAAACTCTTTTTTCTCTTCCGGCAGGTCACAGTAAGCGGCGGCCTCCCGCAGCTCCTCCACGGTCCTGGCCCCCGCCAGCACGGAGGCCACGGCGGGACGGGTCAGGCAGTAGTGAAGGCACTGGGGCACGGTCATAGCTACGCCAAAGGGGCTCTCCCCCGCGTCCAGCAGCGCGCCGCCGGCATAGGGCTTCATCACCGTGATGCCCACGCCCTTTTCCTCGCAGAGCCGGTACAGTTCTTCCCGCTCGGGGTCGATGCTGTTCAGGGCGCTCTGCTGCTCATAGGTGGACTTCTCAAACATCGCGTCTATGTTCTCGTTGGAAGGCAGCAGGTCATAGGCCGGGTTGACGCTGAGCATGACAACCTCAATGAGGCCGGTCCTCACCGCCTGCAGGGCGATTTTCGGGTTGTGGGTGCCCAGGGCGGTGCACTTGATCTTCCCCTGGGCTTTCAGATCCAGCACGAACTGAATAAAGGGCCCGCCAAACACCTCGTCGTAATCCTTCTGCTCGTCCACGTAATGGATCATGCCCACGTCGATATAGTCGGTGCCGAACCGGGTGAGCAGGTCCTCCCAGGCGGCCTTTACCTCATCCATCTGCCGGGTGCGCTTGTACTGGCCGTCCACCCAGTGGGAGCCGATCTGCCCCTGGACGATAAATTTCTCCCGGCGGCCCTTCATGCCCTTGCCCAGCACGTCCCGGACGTGGGGCTCGGAATTGTAGCAGTCGAAAAAGTTGATCCCCAGCTCCACCGCCGTATCCAGCATTTTTAAGGAATCGGCTTCGCTGCTGTTCACGAACACTTCGCTGCCAAGGCCGATCTCGCTGACCCGCAGGCCGGTCTTTCCCAGGTCTCTGTATTTCATGGCTTTCTCTCCCTTTCAGTTTCTCTGTACCACCAGGATAACAGTTAAAGTCCTGTTGAAGTCAAGAGGCTTCCGGAACAAAAGGCGCAGGTTTTTCCGGGGTGAACAGGCGGACGATCAGCCAGGCTGCCAGAATGGACAGGAACGGGAAATATTGCAGCGCGTAACGGCTGGTGGGCACAAAAAGGAAGCTGCTTAAAAAATAGACCAGGAACACCAGGACGCTGAGGCGGTACTTTTTTTGAAACAGGGCCCCGGCGCAGCCCAGCAGGCCGGTATAGAGCGTAAAATCGTTGATCAGCCTGGAAAAGACCGACAGGTACACGGTGTCCGCAGGCTCCATAAAGATGATCTTGAATTTCCCGAAGGTCAGCCAGTAAAGGGTTTGAAGGGGCCGGGTAAACAACAGCTGGAACAGCAGCTTCAAGTTGCCCAGCATGGTGTGGGGATTCTCAATACCCAGGGCCGCGATATCCGGGGCCAGCCCCGCGTAGATGGGATTTGTCTGGGTGGCAAGGAGCACGAACCGGTGCAGCGTTACAAGGTTCCGAATCCACCAGGGGAGGCAGACTGCCGTGAAGCCTATGGCAAAGCACAGCATGGGAAACACATAAAGCCTCCAGTGCTTTTTGTAGGAAAGGATCAGCGGCAGATAGAGGAAGGGCGCCGTGATGATCAACAGCGGCCGCACCATGACCGCCACGCCGAACAAAAGGCCGGCCAGCAGATGGAGCCTCCGGTATTCCTTTCGCACGGCGTACACGAACACCGCGAAAAACAGCAGCATGGTGAAATAGTACAGAGGCTCCGTCAGAATTACCCGGCTGTAGGTGGGAAAATAGCCGTTTAGGGCCACCAAAACGGCGGCAATCAGCCCCACGCTGTCCTTTTGGGTAAGCTGCTTCCCCAAGGAGAAGGTCAGCGGGACCATGAGGGAAATGAGAACCGCCTGGACAATCTTCACGCAGTGGATCCCCCACAGGCCCGTGCCGAAGATCCTAAAGCAGGCTGTTAAAAACAGTGGAAAGCCCGGAGACACAAAGGCGTCCGGACCGTCGCCCCAATAGCTGTAGACCCCTTCCCGCAGCAGGCGCTCCGCCATGTGGATATAGTTGTTTTCATCGGGCGAGCGGCTTTCGGAGAACTTGGCCACGCGCTCCACATAGAGCAGGCAGTACGCCAGGGAAAGAAGGGTGAGCCCCACCAGAAACGCCCACTTGACGAGCTGCTTTTTGTTGATCTGTCTCACGGCTTCTCCCCCCTTTTGTCTTCCCGCTCCCGCAGGTATTTTTCAATGGAGACCATCTGAACGATCCGCTTGCTCCGGTCTGCCTGCTTTGACAGGCTGACCGTTTGAGAGAAGCAGGCCGCCAGCAGAAAAAAGATTCCCAGCAGGTAGATAAAGTTAGAGGGCGTTTTCACCCCTGCCAGCTTGGAAGCCCACATCACCAGCTGCGGGAACACGGCCACTACCATCAAGCAGAAGGAAAGAATCAGCCACACCAGGGAGTAGCGCATTTGCAGCTTTCTGCGGTTAACGGTGCAGAACACCACGCAGATGAACAAAAGGGACAGCGCGAGCAGCACAATCCGCAAAACGAGAGACACTGTCAATTCCTCCTTTTTCTACGAAAACCGGTACACAGAATCGCCAGGGACACCTTGAACATGTAGTACACGGATTTCCAGGGGCTGATGGAGGACACGCCGCCCTTCCGCTCGAACATGTTCACCTGCACCTCGCGGATCCGGAAGCCCGCCTTTAAAAGAGCCACCGCAGATTCCGGTTCCGGGTAGTCCACGGGGTAATCCTCTGCCAGCAGGGCCGCAGCTTTCCGGTTGACCGCCCGAAAACCGGAGGTGGGATCGGTGAGAGAACAGCCGGCGCACAGCCGAATGATCCCGGAAAGAAAGCGAATCCCCAGCCGGCGCATAGCCGTGGACTGAAACCCGCTTGTCCCCTCCAGAAAGCGGGAACCGATGGCCACGTCGCACCGGTCCTCCAGCACGGGGCGCAGCAGTTCGTCCAGACACTGAATGTCGTGCTGGCCGTCGCCGTCGTACTGCACCGCTATGTCGTAATCCTCCATTTTGGCAAAGAGATAGCCGGTCTGCACGGCGCCGCCGATCCCCAGGTTCTGGATCAGATGAATGGCCCGGTAGCCGTTTTCGCGGCAGAGGGGCCCGGTCCTGTCGGTAGAGCCGTCGTCGATAATGATATAATCCAGTTCATAGTCCCGGCAGGTCTTCGCGAAAGCGGTAACACGCTCCACCACCTTCGGCAGGTTTTCCTCCTCGTTGTAGGCCGGAATGATCAAGAGCACCCTCACTGCGCGCACCTCTGCTCCCTCAGTTTTTATCGCTGGGCTTGAAGATAAAGAATTTGCTCAAAACATAGTTGACGATCACCACCACCACGGACAGGAAGAGCTTGGCGATCATCAGGCCGCTTATGCCAAACAGCTGGAACCGGCCCACCTGGAGCCATTTGACACAGACCAGCAGGCCCGTTTCGTCAAACAGGAAGGAAAGAATCCGGGCGCCTACAAAGGAAGGCAGTTCTTTTTTCAGAACCTTCCAGTTCCAGCTTTTGCTCTCGAATACAAACAGCTTGTTGGTGACATAGGAAAAGATCAGCGCGGCCACAAAGGCCACCACGTTGGCCCACAGCGCGGCGTCGTCCCCAAAGGGCTCGATGATCAGCCAGAATACCAGGTAGTTCACCGCCGTGGTGAGCACCCCGAAGATCAAATAGGAAATGGTTTCTCGGTTAAAGATCTTTTTTAACAAGTCTCGCATACTTTCTCCTATCCTAAAAGCAAAGATTCACAAAACAAAAAGCAGCGGGAAGTGGAGCGTTCCCGTTGCTTTTCCGCTTCTTTCAAACTTGAGTATACCACAGGGGGCCGGGGTTTTCAAGCCCTTTCGGTCGCGACAGCCTTACCAGACAGAATCCGACAGGGCGCAGTGCATTCGCTTTTTGGCCGCGCGCACCTCCACAAAGCAGCCGCACAGGGCGCACATGCCGTTTTGCAGATGATCGCAGCTCTTGCAGGCCGCCAGCCGCCGGCCGTACAGCTGGGGGTCGGCCTTTTCCTCGGCGGGCAGGCTGTCGATATAGTTGTAGATGGACTGGAAATAGGCGCCGTCCAGCTCCCGGAGAAGGCAGCGCTTACAGACCCGCCCCGTCATTCCACGATGATCTCCAGCACAGAACAGGCGGGCATGGTAAAGGTGAGGCTTTCCCCGTTGACGGCAATGGCCGTAAAGGGACGCAGGTGCACCTTGCTGGGATCGTCGAAGTCGTTGTAATCGCCCATGGCTCCGGAAAGCATGCGGCCCGTGACCTTGCCGTCCTCCCTGCCCTCCAGCTTCAGCTCGATGGGGCAGGCGTCCTCGGCGGACAGGTTCGCCAGGGTGATGTGCACCACGCCGTCCCGGTCCTCCGAGGCGGAAACGCTCAGGTTCTTTACCTTGTCTTCCCCAGTGCCCACTTCCTTGGTCTCGGCAAAGACGCCAAGCAAGGTGGCGTCCTGGTGGTGCTTGTAAAGGTCGAACACGTGATAGGTGGGGGTCAGCAGCATCTTCTCCCCTTCAGTGAGGATCACGGCCTGAAGGACGTTGACCATCTGGGCGATATTGGCCATTGCGATCCGGTCGCTGTGAAGATTGAAGATATTGAGGGTCAGGGCGGCCACCATCGCGTCCCGCATGGTGTTCTGCTGGTAGAGGAAGCCGGGATTGGTGCCGGGCTCCACGTCGTACCAGGTGCCCCATTCGTCCACGATCAGGCCCACCCGGTGGTCGGGGTCGTACCGGTCCATGATCTGGGTGTGCTTTGTGACGAGCTCCTCCATGAAGGAAGCTTTTTTGAGAGTCGTGTAGTACTCTTCCTTGGTAAAGCCGGTGGCACTGCCCTTGTCGTCCCAATTGCCGGGCACAGTGTAATAGTGGAGGGACAGGCCGTCCATGTAGTTCCCGGCGATCGCCATAAGCTTGTCCGTCCAGTCGTAGTCGGCGGCGTTGGGGCCGCAGGCAATGCGGAACACCTTGTTGTCGCCGTAATTTCTCACATAGGTTTGATAGCGGCGGTACTGGTCGGCGTAGAATTCAGGGCGCATATTGCCGCCGCAGCCCCAGTTTTCGTTGCCCACGCCGAAGTATTTTACCTTCCAGGGCTCCTTATGCCCGTTTTCGGCCCGCAGCTGCGCCATGGGAGACACGCCGTCGAAGGTCATGTACTCCATCCACTCGCTCATTTCCTGGACAGTGCCGGAGCCCACGTTCCCGTTGATATAGGGCTCGCAGTCCACCTGGCGGCAGAATTCCAAAAACTCGTGGGTGCCGAAGGAATTGTCCTCCACCTCGCCGCCCCAATGGGTGTTCACCATCTTTTTGCGGCTTTCCCGGGAGCCGATACCGTCTTTCCAGTGGTACTCGTCGGCAAAGCAGCCGCCCGGCCAGCGGAGCACGGGAAGCCTGATATTGCGCAGGGCCTCCACCACGTCGGTGCGCATGCCGTTTACGTTGGGAATCTGGGAATCCTCCCCCACGAAAAGGCCGTTGTAGATGCACCGGCCCAAATGCTCGGAAAAGTGGCCGTAAATGTTTTTGCTGATCCTGCTTTTCCGGTCCAGCGTGTTGACGATGACTTTGCTCATAGAAAAATATCTCCTCACCTGGCGGTGGGCACTCGTGAACCCTCTGCATTGAAAACCAAGGGTGCGTTGCCCGACCGCAGCCTTATATGGTTCTGATACCCACCTGACACACGATGGGCACGATTGACATTTATTATAACATAAAAAAAGAGGGAAAGGAATCCCTTTCCCCCTCTTTTTTATGGATGTTTGCA